>NZ_PJPV01000136.1 GCF_002864045.1 Endozoicomonas acroporae | reverse complement strand
ATAAACAGCATGCCTCGCAAGGTACTTGGCGGTCTAACCCCGCTTGAGGTCTACACTGGGAGGTCTGTTGCACTTATTGCTTGACTCCAGCTGCTGATTTCATGGCACTGGTGATGGCTTCAAGTATGGCATTGAGCGCCAGGGAAGCCTTGTCTTTGCTGATATCCGCTTCATCAGCGATGACATTGACCAGATCGGGCTTACGCATAGGGAATACACTCCGTTTTGTTTTTTCTTGTTTCTTCCCTTGAATCAAGGGTTTTTCGCTTCCTGAGCAAGCACAGCAGCAGCTCTTGACTTCAGGTTTATGGGTCACAGACAAAAACAGACTAAAACACCGCTGCCCTCAGGGCAATAGTCTGGACCAATTGTTTGCGGGATTTTTGTCAGAAATCCGGTTTTTTCGATCAATCAACTCACTTCCATCATCTCAAAATCAGATTTGCTGGCTCCGCAATCCGGGCAGAGCCAGTCCTCCGGAACATCCTCCCAAGCCGTTCCGGCAGGTATGCCATCGTCAGGCCAACCGACAGACTCATCATAGACAAAACCACAGACAATACACTGCCACTTTTTCATCATTCTCTCCGGTTCATACATGCCAACTGTTGCTTATTTATGGCATGTTTTGTGCTGTTGAAATCACCCCAAATGCTCAACAGGTCAATCCGTAAACAAAGATTCACCAAGAAGAATAAATATACGTTATCAGAGATCATCATGCCCGCAAGTCACGAGCCGGAATCCAGCCGTTCACACCGTCTGGACAGCAAAGGCACTGTTTTTGACAACCGCAGCGGTGAAGAGCGCTGCTACCGTATTCGCTGTGCAGGAATCACCAAAGTGTATCCGGGTGTTGTTGCCAATGATCAGGTAAGCCTGGCCATCCGGCCTGGCGAAATCCATGCGCTGCTGGGCGAAAATGGTGCAGGCAAAAGTACCTTGATGAAAATCCTCTATGGCGTGACGCAACCAGACAGCGGACATATCTGGTTTGATGGCCAGCAGCACACCCTGAAATCGCCAGCCCATGCAAGACGCCTTGGCATAGGCATGGTATTCCAGCACTTCTCATTGTTTGAGACCTTAACCGTGGTGGAAAACATTGCACTCTCTTTTTACGGGAAGGCGATGGATAAAAGAGCAGCAGGCCAGCTGAAGGATCTGGCCCGACGCATTGAGGAAATCTCCAGCCATTACGGTATGCCCATTGACCCTCATCGTCATGTGCACAGTTTATCCACCGGAGAGCGCCAGCGGGTTGAGATCATTCGCTGCCTGGTACAAGACATTAGCCTGTTGATTCTGGATGAGCCTACCTCGGTGCTGACACCACAGGAAGTCAGCAGTTTGTTTGTCACCTTGAAAAAGCTGGCCGCTGAAGGCTGCAGTCTGCTGTTTATCAGCCATAAGCTTCAGGAAGTTAAAGCCCTGTGTGATAGCGCCACAGTGCTGAGACACGGAAAGATTGCCGGAACCTGTGATCCGAAAACCACCAGCACTGAGGATATGGCCAGTATGATGGTGGGCAGCCAGACGACACTGGGTCAGCGCTACAGTTTTTCCACCAATAAGAATGACGATAAACGCCTCAACGTCACAGGGCTGACAGAAGCGGCACTGGGTGACTTTGGCACCCCATTGCACAACATCCATTTTTCGGTAAAACCCGGGGAAATTCTTGGCATCGCCGGTGTAGCAGGCAATGGCCAGAAAGAATTAATTCAACTGCTCAGTGGGGAGAGACTGGCTGCCTCAGCGGACTTTATCACGCTGGATAATCAGGCCATTGGCCAGTTAACCCCCGGTAAACGACGACGCCTGGGCATGGCCGTAGTGCCGGAAGAGCGCCTGGGTCGGGGAGCAGTGCCCGATATGTCGCTGTCCGAAAATGGCTTGCTCACCGGCTTTTTACAAAACCTGGTGTCCGGCGGGTTTTTAAGACAGCGACGAATTCACGGATTTGCCAACAACGTTATCAGCCGCTTTCGGGTAAAAGCCCACGGCAACTCAGCGGATGCCAAAAGCCTGTCCGGCGGTAATTTGCAGAAGTTCATTATTGGCCGTGAAATTTTACAGAATCCCAAACTGCTGATCTGTGCCAGCCCGACCTGGGGCGTTGATGTTGGTGCCGCCAACCTTATCCATCAGTCCCTGATTGATCTCAGAGACAAGGGCACGGCCATCGTCGTGCTTTCTGAAGATCTGGATGAGCTGTTCCAGATTTCGGACCGAATGGGTGCACTCTGCCACGGCAAACTGTCAACCGTGAAACCGGTCAGGGAAACCTCCATTAACGAAGTGGGTCAGTGGATGGCCGGTGTGTTTGGTCATCCGGAAAAATCAGCCTCAGCACCGATGGCAATGGAACCTGACAGACAGGCAAAGGAGTATACCCCCTGATGAAGATTGCCATTGAAAGACGGCCGCAAGACTCCAGCCTGATGAAATATCTGTCCCCCGTTCTGGCGGTGTTGCTCACCCTGATGGCCGGGAGTGTGATTTTTGCCTTGCAGGGACAGGACCCGTGGACCGGGTTATATACCTTTTTCATTCTGCCCATCAGCGATAGCTATGGCCTGTCCGAGCTGGGTGTCAAAGCCGCCCCCATACTGCTCTGTGCCATGGGTCTGGCGGTGTGTTTTCGAGCCAATATCTGGAACATTGGCGCAGAAGGACAGTTACTGATGGGGGCTCTGATGGGCAGCTGGGCCGCCCTGAGCTGGATGGATTCGGAAGGCGTCTGGGTGCTCCCCGCGGTACTGATAACCGGCGCTGTGGCCGGTTTACTCTGGGCATTAATCCCTGCGGTGCTGAGGAATCATTTCAATACCAATGAAATCCTCACCACCATCATGTTGAACTATATTGCCCTGAATCTGCTGCTCAATGCCGTGCACGGCCCCCTGAAAGATCCCCATGGTTTTAACTTCCCGGAATCTGCACTGTTTACCGATGCGGTCACGCTGCCACTGTTGCTGGAAGGAACCCGCCTGCATATTGGTCTGGCCTTCGGACTGCTGGCCGGGGTCTGCATCTGGGTCTTGATGACCAGGACCTTCCTGGGCTTTCAGCTGAAGGTCATTGGTCTGGATGCCAGTGCCGGGCACTTTGCCGGTTTCCGTGAGCGCCGTCTGGTGTATTTCAGCCTGTTGCTGTGCGGTGCTTTGGCCGGGCTTTCCGGTATCTCGGAAGTCAGTGGCCCGATTGGTCAGCTGGTGCCATCGGTCTCCCCCGGCTACGGTTATGCGGCCATTATTGTTGCCTTTCTTGGTCGCCTGCACCCTATTGGTATTTTACTGGCCAGCCTGCTGATGGCGCTGGTTTATATGGGGGGCGAGATGGGTCAGATTGACCTTGGCCTGCCGCTGGCCATGGGCAGTCTGTTTCAGGGGATGTTGCTGTTCTTTCTGCTGGCCTGTGATTTTCTGATCAGTTACCGCTTGAAAATCTCTACTCATCAACCCCCGGCTCAGGGACATCATGTAGGAGTCAACGGCTAATGGATATGGACCTGATCACTAACATTCTGTTTGCCATGGTTCGAACCGGTACGCCACTGCTGCTGGTTGCCCTGGGGGAACTGGTGTGTGAAAAGAGTGGCGTGCTTAACCTGGGGCAGGAGGGCATGATGCTGATGGGCGCGGTGATCGGCTTTATTGCCGCACTCACCACAGGCAGCCTGATCTTCGGGGTGATAATGAGTCTGCTGGCTGGCATGGCCATGGCCATGTTGTTTGGCCTGCTGGCGATCCAGTTGCGGGCCAATCAGGTGGCCACCGGCCTGGCCCTGACCATTTTTGGTGCAGGCCTGAGTGCTTATGTGGGCACTGACTACATCGGTCAGGCTTTGGCAGGCTTCCAGCCTATGTTGATCCCGCTGGTATCGGATATACCGATTCTGGGTAAAGCCCTGTTCAGTCAGGACATTCTGGTTTACTGCTCTCTGGGTATCGCGTTGGCTATCTGGCTGTTTTTCCGCTTCAGCCGTCCCGGCCTGATGGTGAAAGCCCATACTCAGCCACGGCTGTAGGCTTACCGGTAATACGGACCCGGTGGCTGGCGTTACTGTTTGGTGGTGCCATGGCGGGCCTCGGGGGTGCTTATCTGTCACTGGCCTATACGCCGCTGTGGGCAGAAGGCATGACCGCAGGGCGTGGCTGGATTGCCCTGGCCCTGGTGGTATTTGCCAGCTGGAAGGTAGAACGGGTATTACTGGGGGCCTGGCTGTTTGGTTTGGCAAGCATTATGCATCTGGTACTGCAGGGGATGGGTGCCTCTATTTCATCCAATCTGCTGGCGACCCTGCCTTATCTGGCGACCATTGTGGTGCTGGTATTGCTATCAAGCAACCAGTCCAGAAGCCGGTTGCTGGCACCAATGTCCCTTGGCAAACCCTACCACCCGGCGGGGTAATCTTTAAAACGGTTCCAACCCGGCCTGACAGGGAACTCAGGCCATTAATCTAACGATAAAACAGACCTGTAAGGAGTGGATCATCCCATGAAATCCCTGATTAAAAAGGCCCTCGTCTGTGTGGCAACCGCCGGATTGATGACCCTGTCGACACTCTCGTCGGCGGTTGAAAAGCCGCTGAAAGTGGGCTTTGTCTATGTCGGCCCGGTGGGTGATGCCGGCTGGACCTATGGTCATGATGAAGGCCGACTGGAGATGGTTGAGAAGCTGGGCAAGAATATCGAAACCACTTATGTCGAGAGTGTCTCTGAAGGTGCCGATGCCGAGCGGGTCATCCGTAAGCTGGCACAGCAGGGACACGACCTGATCTTTACCACCTCGTTTGGCTACATGAACCCAACACTGAAAGTGGCCAAGCAATTTCCCAACGTTAAGTTCCAGCACGCCACGGGTTACAAGCGTGGCAAGAATGTTGGCACCTACTCTGCCCGCTTTTATGAAGGCCGTTACCTGACGGGCGTGATTGCCGGACACATGACCAAGAACAATGTGATTGGCTATGTGGGTTCATTCCCGATTCCTGAAGTGGTTCAGGGGATCAATGCCTTTACCCTCGGCCTGCGCAGTGTCAACCCGGATGCCACCGTGAAAGTGGTCTCGATCAACAGCTGGTACGACCCAGCCAAAGAGCGTGAAGCGGCTGAGTCACTGATTGCCCAAGGTGCCGACATCATCAACCAGCACACCGACTCACCCGCTCCGGTGCAGGCCGCCCAGGACAAAGGGGTATATGCCTTTGGCTATGACACGGACATGACACGCTTTGGTCCCGATGCCCACCTGACCGGCAGCATGGTTCACTGGGGGGGCTTCTACACTGACACGGCCAAAGCAGTACTGGATAAGCAGTGGAAGGCAGAAGATGTATGGGGCGGCTTCTCCGCAGGCATGGTTGAAATGGCCCCTTATAACAAAGCCATTCCTGAAACCGTGGTTGCCCAGGTCGAAGCCTTCAAGACACAGATTGCCGATGGCACCTTTACCATTTTTGAAGGCCCCATCAAGGCACAGGATGGTTCCATTAAAGTTTCAGAGGGTACAAAGCTGAACGATGGTGATATTCTGTCCATGAACTGGTATGTGGAGGGCGTTGAAGGCTCTTTGCCTAACTGATCCCCACTTGATTGACAGATCCTGGAGTCATCGGCTCCAGGCAGGATGTACTGCCGATGCTCTTTGCTGACATGAACTGGCAACCCGCCCGGGATGCCAAAGCGATACCCAGCGCACTGCGTGAGATGATACTGGATCAACATTCGTTGACCCGACGGCTGAAACAAGCACACAACAACGATTTTTTTGTCCGGGTCATTTCCCATGATTGGCAGGAGCCGGATGCATCAGAGAAAGCCTTTCTTCATTGCGATGATCAGCGTGCCAGTATAAGAGAAGTCCTGCTGTTTGGCTCAGGCCAACCGGTGGTTTTTGCCCGCAGTGTGTTACCAGAGTCCAGTCTGTCCGGTGAGAATAGAGTACTTCTGGAACTGGGAGACCGGCCATTAGGTGAGTACATTTTCAGTCAGCCCGGCCTGCGCCGTGGACCGATTGAAGTCACCGATATAAAAGCCAGTGAATTTAACGTATACCTTGATGTGAAATTTACAGCAGAAATCGCCTGGGCCAGACGATCTCTGTTTTTGTTGCGGGATAAGCCTATTTCTGTTTGTGAGGTTTTTTTGCCTGAGCGTGAGAGCAGAGGGGCTGTCTGAGAATAGCGCCTGGTTACCTCCCAGTAGCATGAGAAGCGGCATTGCAGTATGCCAGTAAATTTTTTACTGGCAATGCCCTAATAACCATTGCTATCGAGATGGGGCTTTACCTTGAAGTTTATGTGAATAAAGGTTTCTGGATAAAGGAAAGCCTCAAGATACGTTGTTTAGATTCAGGATTTACATAGAGTCCCATTCCGGGCACTCCATTAAAGGAATAGGTGCATAAGTCGGGTTTTTTAAATTGTTCATATCAGAAAATTCTACAGTCACTTTATTCGGAGAATAACCTGGCGAGCAGGCGGCCATTATAGGAACCTTCAACCACTTGTTGACGTTGGTTGTAGTCAGGATTTACATAAACAACTCCATGACCTAAACAACCAATATCATCTCCATCTTTGCATTCATCACGAGAACCTATACAGAGAACGGATTTTTCAGAAAGTTCTAGTTCTCCTGTTAAACACAATTCTGTTACAACTTTTTTGATTGCTTCACGACCATCGCTACAGCTAAGAATTTTATTAGTAAGGGCATCGTTAACAATACTTTGAGGATCAACTCCCCACTTAAATAGTTGACTCATCACTTCTACATGCCCGTTCATAGCCGCTAAATTAACTGGTTTTTGTCCAGTACCATCTGTGGTATCAAATGTCTGGTTTAATTGTTCCGGATTGGCGTATAGCTTCTTGACAAGATCCAATTTACCAAGGCTGCACGCAAGAGCAAAAGGAGTGATGTCAGGGTAAGTTGTACCTTCAAAGGAAAACGAGCATCGATACCCGGAAAGTTCAGTGGCACCGCATTCGGATATTAACCTTGTAGCGTTGGAAGTATCAGTGTCGGTAATCGCCATTAACAGCGTTTTTATAACACTGTCCTGTTTGGCGCGGTCTGCCGAGGAAGTGTCAGACTCACTTTTCATCCATTTACACAGTGTCGATTCATAGCCTGGATCGTTATTGAACGGACTCTTCAGTAATTCGGAGGCATTCCTGCCAGTGATTGAGGCAGTGTCATCTGGATTGATAACCTTGCAGGATACGCCAGTAATGGGAGTAGTGGGAAATGTTGGGGCATAACTTTGTATTGCGATTTGTGGCGGAATGTTGGTGGTTGCAACACTGGAATCCGCAAAACGTGGATCACCTTTATTATGTTTGTTTGAATCTGCACCAGAAGGTGTATCATATTTCAGTGGCTGAGGGTCAGTAATTGTTACCTGCATTTTAAAATCTCCATCAATGGTTATTTTTATCGAATACCAATGCCCGGCAGAGTCGATCATGAGCATTTGTAATGTGATGAAGAAGGTGTCTAAACAAAACTTGTTGATAATCCCGTAAATAATATTTTGACTGGGATATACAAATTTCGGAAAAGAACTTTCTCAGAAACCATCACAACTGTACACTCAGACAGTAATTATCAGCCAAAGTTCCTTCTTGAGTTGAAAAAACGCAATGCCTCAGATAAAACCGGGAAGTATAGGCTCTGCTTTGTCAACAGCCCCCTGTCCAGCGGTAACTTGGTCCAATTGCTTCTCAAGACCATCCCAAAATCTTATTCGTGCTGAAATAGCCTCTTTCGCCTTGGCAACGGCCGACGCTTCTGCGTTTTTGTCCCCATTAATACACTGTTTCAGCAGGTTCTCTGCTGCCGGGCCATGCTCATTCCCATCAAGGTCAATATGTCTCTCAAGGTAGTAGGTCATGGCAGGAACGGACGCCGGGGGGATTTCCCAATGATTCAACAGGGAAGAAAACATCTGCGGAATGGCATCTTCACGGCCGAAAAGAAAATAACTGGCCACTTCCGGTAACGAACCATACTGGGCTATCTTCAGCGTATCCGAAACAAATGCCTGAATGTATTCCGGTACCTCAGCAACCACCAGGGCCTGCTGCCAGGGAACCCCTGTCTTGATGCTATAAATTACCTGTTCGATTTTGCTGGTATCCGCGGATACTTCATTCATGGCAGCGAGATACATTTCCAGATGACTCATGGGCGTGCCATGAAGATCCTTATCCGTCTCTTCATAGAGAATAATTTCATTAATGAAGCGGGCAGACGGGGCATCCGTAACTGGCACCCAGGGTAGCGGCATGGAAGTAAACTCAAGCTGCAATCTTTTTGCCAGCGACATAAAATCCCATACAGCAAAGACATGAGCTTCCATAAAGGCCGACAACGTCTCCACACTGTTAATTTTCTGGTAGATGGAGTGCTGGAAAAGTTGTTCTTGAAGAGGGCGTAAGTCTTCTGTAAACATGATAGTCTCCCGCAATAAGCAATTTGCTCTGGCAGGCCGACAAGACTACATAGATAGTGGACACATGGCAGCCTGTGATCATTTTTTTATCGGCAAAACATGTGTCGGCTGGAAGGCCCTGACTATATTTCCAAAACACAGAACTCCAAGGGCGCAGATGAAATTTATACAATCGATAACAGGCGCTGATAAATGTGCAGAGCTGCTGGATCAGCACGTACCACGCTGGAAAGACTTTATTCAACTGGCTCGCCTTGATCGCCCCATTGGCATTTATCTACTGCTATGGCCAACACTCTGGGCGCTCTGGCTGGCGGCCGAAGGCATCCCCTCTGTTGGTAATCTGGTGGTTTTCATGCTTGGGGTGGTGCTGACCCGCAGCGCTGGCTGTGTTGTTAATGACTATGCTGACCGACATTTTGATGGTCATGTAAAACGCACCCGGCAACGTCCGTTGGTGACCGGAAAGATAACCCCGAAAGAAGCCCTGATATACGCCGCCAGCCTGTTTTTTGTGGCCTTTCTGCTGGTATTGACCACCAATGCCCTGACCATCTATCTCTCCTTTGCCGCCCTGCTACTCGCCTCAGCCTACCCTTTTGCCAAACGACACACTTATCTGCCGCAAGTGGTATTGGGTGCCGCATTTGGCTGGTCCATCCCCATGGCATTTGCCGCCGAGGCCGACACACTGACCACTCAGACATGGCTGTTGTTTACCGCCAATCTCCTCTGGACTGTCGCCTACGATACCCAGTATGCCATGGTGGACAGAGACGATGATCTGCAGATCGGCATTAAGTCCACCGCCATTTTATTTGGCGAAATGGATAATCTGATTATTGCCTGTTTTCAGACGTTTACCCTGATAGCCCTGGTGATGCTGGGGTTACAGCTGGAATTAGCCTGGCCATTCTATGTCAGCCTTGTTGCCGCCGCCGCAGGTTTTACCCACCAGCAATGGTTAACCCGCAACCGTGAAAGGGATCCTTGTTTCAAAGCCTTTCTTTCTAATCATTGGGTTGGTGCCGCCATATTTCTCGGTCTGGCCTGTTCTCTGTGATGACCGACTGAAACACCTGAATTTGAAGGTTGAGCCGAAAGTGCTCAACCTTCACCTCCCCTTTATCACTTCAACGACGGGAAAACAGTAACTCATGGGTTGGACAACCAGCAAAAAGTCCATCAAATTTTCCTCAACGTCATTTTTCTGTAACATTCCCTCGCTGTAATACCTGTCATAAAGATAAACGGTTACCAAAGCAATTTTCTCTCATTCAACCCCGGGGTATTCTCATGTCTGGCAAAACAATTCTAATTGTGGATGATGAAGCACCCATCAGGGAAATGGTCGCTATGGCGCTGGAAATGGCTGGTTATCAGTGCCTGGAAGCAGCTGATGCAAAACAGGCGCACTCACTGGTGGTGGATAACCGACCCGATTTGATCCTTCTGGACTGGATGCTACCGGACATCTCGGGTATCGAACTGGCAAGACGACTTAAGCGTGACCAGCTGACAGCAGAAATTCCGATCATTATGTTGACCGCCAAAGGGGAAGAAGACCATAAAATCCAGGGGCTGGAAACCGGTGCGGATGATTACATCACCAAGCCTTTCTCCCCCCGCGAGCTCGCTGCCCGACTTAAGGCCGTACTGCGCAGAACTCATGGAATGGACGAACAGTCGGCTATCGTCGTCAAAGGACTGGAACTGGACCCTGTCAGCCACCGGGTCAGTATTGATGGCAACCCTGCCGAAATGGGGCCAACGGAATACCGGCTGCTGCAGTTCTTCCTGACTCATCAGGAGCGAGCCTATTCACGTGGGCAGTTGCTTGACCAGGTCTGGGGTGGCAATGTGTATGTTGAAGAGAGAACGGTGGATGTCCATATTCGCCGCCTGAGAAAAGCGCTGGGCAGTGGCTATGAGAATTACATTCAAACCGTCAGAGGTACTGGCTACCGTTTTTCCACTAAAGCGTAGAATGCTGGAATTCAATGAAAATGGCTTCAGTGACGTTTTCCTCATCACCGCCTGATGACATAAGAATGATGGTCAGGATCAATCACCATAAGCTCAACAAACTGCGGAACTGCCTGTGACCACCTCTGTCCGATCCTGGTTTACCGGTCGAATAGTGTCAATGCTTGCCATCGGGCTACTTGTCGGCTGGCTGGCTGACCGGATTTTTCTGGGGCTTTTTCTTGCCACATTATTCTACCTTCTCTGGAGCCACCAGCAACTGCACCGATTGCTGATATGGCTTGATAAGGCGGCCCATAAAGAGCTGGATCCCCCGGAAAGCACAGGCGTATGGGGTGAGATCTTTGATGGTATTTATAGAATTCAGCGCAAACACAACCGCTCAAAACAGCGACTTGCCAGCGTGATAGAACGCATACAGGAATCAACGGCAGCATTAAACGACGGAATCGTCATGGCCGACCAGAATGGTTCCCTTGAGTGGTGGAACCGTGCCGCCGGAGAGTTACTGGGCCTGCAAATGCCTGATGACCAGGGACAGCTCCTGACAAACCTGGTCAGAAATCCAAAATTTGCCCGCTATATGGACAATAGCCACGACAAAGAGCCCATTAAGATCGATTCACCGGTTCACGAGAGTCGGCAGCTTCAAATAGCCATTACCGTTTATGGGCAGGGTAATCGACTTCTGTTGGTCAGGGATGTCAGCCGGTTGCATCAGCTTGAAATCATGAGAACCGATTTTGTTGCCAATGTTTCCCATGAATTGAGAACGCCTCTAACCGTGATTTCCGGTTATCTGGAGACCATGAGTGATGGTATGGCAATGAATCCGGATACACCACCCATCTTTAATCGTGCTCTTGGCCAAATGCAGGAGCAGGCATCCAGAATGCAGCGACTGATTGAGGATCTTTTGTTACTTTCACGGCTTGAAGCAACGGAACCGGAAAGAATAAGTCAGTCAGTGACGCTTAAGTCTCTGCTTGCCGGTATCGTTAACGACGCCAAAGCATTGAGCGGTGAAAATCAGCACCAGTTGCAACTTGAATGCGACGATGATGCCTTATTAACGGGTGATGCCGTGGAGCTGCGCAGTGCCTTTTCTAACCTGGTTTATAACGCTATTCGCTATACCCCGTCTGGAGGAAAGGTGCAGGTGAAGTGGTGGCAGGATCAGGAAGGTGGACACCTGATGGTTCAGGACAATGGTGTTGGCATTGACCCCGTTCATATTCCAAGACTGACTGAGCGTTTTTACCGGGTGGATAAGAGCCGCAGTCATGCGACAGGGGGGACCGGTCTTGGACTGGCGATTGTAAAACATGTGTTATTAAGGCATGAAGGTCGTATCAGTATCAGTAGCCATCCGGGAAAAGGCAGTCGTTTTATATGTCACTTTCCCCTGTCGAGAATCAAGCAAGCCAACGTCGTCAACGTATAGCATGCCGGTTGAACACGATCTTTCCGGTAAATGGTGATATTAACGCCGTATTAGCCAAAACAAACTCATGAAAATAAAAAAAGGGTCTGCAAGACCCTTTTTTTATTCGGAGCAAATAAAACTTACTCTTCGATCTGTTCCAGAGCACAGTCCAGACGCTTTTTGCCAGTACGCTCCAGGTACGCCTGGAAATCACGTGGCAGACGGCCAGTAGTGGCACCTTCCCACTTAATGCGCTCACCCGCTTCGTTCTCGTATTCAAAAGTGTACTTTTGAATATTTCTGCGACGCTTCTGTACTGTCTCTTCCGGTTCCAGATTACCCAGGCCCAGATCATTCATGGAAACACCACGGTCAGCCATAATCTGCTTGATGGCTTCAATGCTTTCCTGCTTCTTCTTACGCTTTTCTTCGTCTTTGGCACGCGCTTCCTGCTTCTCAGTCAGCACATCGTTCAGACGGGAAATGATACGTTCCAGATCTTCCGCATGTACATCTTTAAACAGTGAGCGAATACGGGTTTTGCTGCTGAGGCGATGCAGAACTTCTTCAAAAATATTCATTTACTCTACGACTCCTTGGTCTTGATAGAACTTCCTACTTAGGAATAAAGATGTTCAATTCGATGAACTTTATACAGCAAGATTTTTTTAGATGGAAGTACCATTATATAAATTTTAAAAATAATGTGAATCACTGATAGTAAAAACTGTCAGGTTATTAATCCGAAATCAGGCAGGTTGTTTTTTTGATCAAAAGGAATAAGTTGTATAACTCCGATATGGATCATGTTGAATGGGAACCACAAAGGACACAAAGAGCACCAAGGAAAAGAAAAGCTCTTCTTCGTGCTCTTTGTGTCCTTTTTGGTTCAAAAATTAATGGATAGTTGCTTAATATTTACCGTAAGCGTATCAGCTATCAATCGACGTTTATTTGCGTTTCTTATTCTCACTGCACTGCCAGCTTTGAGTGACTGCGCCATTTTCAAACGACTCGATCTCTACATCAAACTGCCAGATCCGGTGTATATGTTTCAACAGCTCGTCGGTCTCTTTTCCCAATGGCCGACCTTCATGCTGGTAATGACGGAGCGTCAGCATGCGGTCACCCCGGATATTGACATTATAAACCTGAATGTTTGGTTCCCGATTGCCGAGGTTATACTGAGCGGCCAGTGACTCACGGATGGCTTTATAGCCTGTTTCATCGTGAATGCTGTCCACCTCAAGATAAGTTCGGGACTCATCATCCAGAATCGAAAACAGTCTTAAATCTCGCATCACTTTGGGTGACAGAAACTGCAGGATAAAGCTTTCATCCTTAAAGTTTCTCATGGCAAAGTGAACGGTATCCAGCCAGTCGCTGCCGGCAATATCAGGAAACCACTCCCGGTCTTCATCGGTGGGGTTTTCACAAATACGACGAATATCCATAAACATATTGAAGCCGAGGGTGTATGGATTGATGCCACTGTATTGCGGGCTATCAAAAGGCGGCTGATAGATGACACTGGAATGGGAGTGAAGAAATTCCAGCATAAAACCATCGGACACCTTGCCCTCGTTGTATAGTTCATGAAGAAGATGGTAATGCCAGAAACAGGCCCACCCTTCATTCATCACCTGAGTCTGTTTCTGAGGGTAGTAGTATTGGGCAATTTTTCTGGCTATTCGCAACAGCTCCCGCTGCCAGGTTTCCAATAACGGTGCATTCTTTTCCAGGAAATAGAGCAGGTTTTCTTCCGGATCTTTAGGAAAGCGCTCTTCCTGTTCCTGCTCATCTTTCTCAACCTTTGGAATGGTGGTCCAGATGTCGTTCAGAGTTCTCTGGATATACTCCGCCCTCTCTTCCTGCCGGGCTTGTTCCTGCTCAGCGGATAAGGGCCGGGGCCGTTTATATCGATTAACCCCCTGATTCATTAATGCATGACAGGCGTCGAGTATTTCCTCGACCGCCTCAATGCCATACTTCTCTTCACATTGTGCAATATAATGTTTAGCAAATAACAGGTAGTCGATAATGGACTCGGCATCGGTCCAAGTTTGAAACAGATAGTTCCCTTTAAAGAATGAGTTATGACCATAGCTGGCATGGGCTAATACCAACGCCTGCATGGTCATCGTATTTTCTTCCATTAAATAGGCAATGCAGGGATTTGAGTTGATCACAATTTCATAGGCCAGCCCCATTCTGCCCCGTTGGTAGTTTTGCTGGGTATGAAGAAAGTGTTTACCAAAACTCCAGTGGTTATACATTAATGGCATACCCGTTGAGGCATAGGCATCCATCATCTGTTCAGAGCTGATAATCTCAATTTGATTCGGGTAGGTTTCAAGGCGGAAGCGATCAGCAAGACGGGCCAGTTCCCTGTCGTATTCCTGAATCAGCTCAAACGTCCACTCCGGCTCACTGGAAATCAACTGGCTGCTCATGCATTTTCCTTTTTTTCAAACAGTTTACGGAAAACCGGGTAAATATCACTGGGCGATTTAATCTGCTGCATGGCAAAGTGATCTTTAAACTTCTCCGCTACACTCTGGTACTCACGCCATAAATTCTGGTGGGCACGGTCGGTGATTTCCACATAACAGTAATACTGAACCTTCTGCATAATCTGCTCGGTGAGAATCTTGGTGCAGACACTGGAATCCCCTTCCCAGTTATCACCGTCCGATGCCTGGGCAACATAGATATTCCAGTCCACCGGGCTGTAACGCTTATTGATCACATCACGGGTCATTTCCAGGGCACTGGAAACAATGGTTCCCCCGGTTTCCCTGGAATAGAAAAAGTCATCCTCATCCACTTCTTTAGCGGCTGTGTGATGACGGATAAAGACTACTTCAATCTCTTTATAATTACGCTGCAAAAACAGATAGAGCAGAATAAAGAAGCGCTTGGCCATGTCTTTGATGTCCTGAGTCATGGATCCGGACACATCCATCACACAAAACATCACGGCCTTATTACTGGGCGAAGGCACTTTGACCATGTTGTTGTATTTCAGGTCAAAGTCATCAATAAATGGTAGTCTTTTCAGCTTGGCATTGAGCTCTTTTATCCGTTCTCTTAATTCAACAACTCGTTGCTGGTCCGTTTCATCCGGGCTGACTTCCATTTCCCGGAGCTCTTTTTTCAGTGCCCGTATCTCCCGACGATCACCACCGGATAAGGCAATACGCCGGGCATGGGCTGAACGCAGGGAGCGCACCACATTCAGGCGGTCTGGAGAGCCTGCTGTCGTATACCCGGCCTGTCGAATCTTGAATTCTGTCATATCCTCCAGCTGCTTCCGAACCAGGTTTGGCAGCTCAAGGTTATCAAACATATGCTCCAGGAACTCATCATGATTTATCTGGAAGCTGAATTCATCCATTCCTTCGCCGCTGTTGCCAGCCTTGCCCTTACCGCTTCCGGACCCACTGCCGCCCGATGGCCGCTTGATACGATCACCACTGACAAACTCCTTGTTGCCCGGATGAACCTGCTTATAACGCCCACCCTGACCGTGGCGGAATACCGGCTCAGAAAGATCTTTTCGGGGAATGGTGACTTCGCTGCCAGAAACCACATCAGTAATGGAGCGTTTATTCACAGCATCAGACACTGCTTTCTTGATGTGCTTCTTATATCTCTCAAGAAACCGCTGGCGATTGACGGTACTTTTGTTTTTTCCATTCAACCGTCGATCGATAATAATACTCATGAACACGCTCCTTGTGTGTCCTTTATGACAAACAGGGCGAGAATCCATTCGCCCTGCCTCTCTACCCGGACGGCAGTTACTGCGACTTGCGCACCCGGATATACCATTCAGCCAGTAACCTGACCTGCTTCTCGGTATACCCTCTTTCTACCATGCGCTTAACAAACTCATTGTGCTTGCGCTGATCTTCCTGGCTGCCTTTGGCATTGAATGAAATCACCGGAAGCAGGTCTTCTGTATTGGAGAACATTTTCTTCTCAATCACGGTGCGCATTTTTTCGTAGCTGAGCCAGCTCGGGTTTTGCCCATTGTGATTGGCCCTGGCCCTGAGCACGAAATTAACGACTTCGTTACGGAAATCTTTTGGATTGGCGATACTGGCTGCTTTCTCGATTTTCTCCAGCTCATCATTGATGGCCGAGCGGTCGAGAATATCGCCGGTTTCAGGGTCACGGTACTCCTGATCCTGAATCCAGAAGTCAGCATAGGTGATGTATCGGTCAAAAATGTTCTGCCCGTACTCGGAGTAAGACTCAAGATAGGCGGTCTGAATCTCTTTGCCCAGGGACTCAATGTATTTGGGTGCCAGGAACTCTTTCACATAGCGCAGATAACGCTCATGCACCTCTTTCGGATACTGCTGCTGCTCAATCTGCTGTTCCAGTACGTAGAGCATGTGCACGGGGTTAGCGGCAATTTCCGTAGGGTCAAAGTTGAATACCTTGGAAAGAATCTTGAAAGCAAAACGGGTAGACAAGCCTTCCATACCTTCATCAACACCCGCTGAATCTTTGTACTCCTGTAATGGCTTGGCATTGGGGTCGGTATCTTTCAGGTTTTCGCCATCATAGATCCGCATCTTGGAATACACATTGGAATTTTCCGGCTCCTTGATGCGCGACAGGACCGTAAACTTGGCCAGCATTTTCAAGGTATCCGGTGCACAGGGGGATTCCTTGAGCGAGCTATTAGCCAGCAGCTTTTCATAAATATGAATTTCTTCCGTCACCCGGGTGCAGTAAGGCACCTTGACGATGTTCACCCGGTCAATAAAGGCTTCATTGGTCTTATTATTCCGGAATGACTGCCACTCGGATTCATTGGAGTGGGCAAGAATAATACCGTTATAAGGAATGGCACCCATGCCTTCGGTACTGTTGTAGTTACCTTCCTGGGTCGCGGTCAGCAGCGGGTGGAGTACCTTGATTGGCGCCTTGAACATTTCCACAAACTCCATCATGCCCTGATTGGCACGACAGAGTGCGCCAGAGAAGCTGTAGGCATCCGGGTCATCCTGAGAGTATTCTTCCAACTGTCGTATATCCACCTTGCCCACAAGGCTGGATATATCCTGGTTGTTCTCATCGCCGGGTTCGGTCTTGGCAATACCCACTTGATTCAGAATACTGGGATGCAGCTTCACTACTCTGAACTTGGTGATATCACCGCCAAACTCATTTAACCGCTTAACCGCCCAGGGTGACATGATGCCGCCCAGGTAACGATTGGGAATGCCATATTCTTTTTCCAGAATGTCGGCATCTTCATCAGGATTAAACAGATTCAGAGGGGACTCAAAAACCGGTGAACCTTTGATTGCATAGAATGGGACTTTCTCCATCAATGCCTTCAGCTTTTCTGCCAGAGAAGACTTACCACCACCCACTGGCCCCAAAAGGTAAAGTATCTGTTTCTTCTCTTCCAGCCCTTGGGCAGCGTGCATAAAGTAGGAAACGATCTGCTCAATCGCCTCTTCCATACCATAAAATTCACGGAATGCCGGATAACGCTTAATCAGTTTATTGGAAAATATACGACTGAGCCTTGGGTCCCTTGAGGTATCCACCATCTCCGGCTCACCAATGGCCATAAGCATGCGCTCAGCCGCATTGGCATAAGCAGAAGAATCCTGCCTGCACAGTGCCAGATACTCTTCGATGGTCAGCTCTTCCTGCTGGGTTGATTGAAATCTCTGCTGATATGTATTGAAGATGTCCATGCCTTCACCCGCCTTTGTCTGCTTGAATTCCTGAACAACGACCAGGAACGTTTGACCGATAGCTCATCTGGAAGCTTATTCTTCTCAATTATGCTATCGGCAGAGTCAGAACTTTGACCACATTTTTTTATAACTTTTATTGAGCAGCTATGAATGCCAGAAAAGCAGTTCATACTGATCAACAATGCTATAGAAAAAGGTGGCATATAATGCCCGTCCGACAAACCAGAGAACTCGGTGTCATGACCGGCAAAAGCGGGATACGAGCATTCAGTCGAAAAAATCTGGCCTACATTGATGCGCTTTTCATAACAACTTATAACAACGGACTTCCTTGCAGCATGCTGGCAGAGATATTATTCTTCATCGCTCACAACTTCTGGTGGTCTCGCACTTAGCCTTGGAAAAGCTGCCCGACAAGCATGGCACTATCAAAACAACCCTGCGTTTTTAACCGCAAGCTGATAGCGCATTTTTTCTTGCCCCAGAATTTATAATGTGGATTTTTGACTACTTCTGCAACTGTTGAATCATTGCATGGAGGAAACGTGTTGCTTCACCACCCGTTGCTGCGCGGTGATCAAACGACAGTGACAAAGGCAAGATACGGTGGCTCTCAGGCTTGCCATCAACGCTGACGATTTCTTCCCTTAAACGGCCAACACCGATAATACCAACGGTTGGCGGCACAACAACCGGTGTCGCGTATTTTCCGGCAAAGACACCAAAATTACTTAACGTGATGGTTGCACCCTGAAGCTCTGAGTTTGGCAGACTTCTGTCTTTTACCCCTTCCCTGAGCTTATTGATACTCTCACGCACTTCTGCTTTGTTCATTTTTGCCACATCACGCATCACCGGAACGCATAGTCCCTCGTCACTATCTACCGCCAGTCCAAGATCAACAGCATCATGAAGCTGACGGCTCATGGAAACGCCATCAAACCAGGCATTAAGCGCAGGCTCCACGGCGCTGGCTTTGGCAATTGCCTGAATCAGACGAACAGTGATGTCTTCTTTATCATCCCAATGATCAATATCCACATCATCAAACAGCGTTACCTGTACGACGGAAGCATGAGACTCTGCCATGGTGCGAGCCATGTGCTTGCGGACACCTTTCAATGGCTCTGGATTGTCCAGGGGATAGGCAATGACAGGTTGTGCAGCGGTTCTACGATTTGTGACAGCACCCAGATCCACCTGGAATTGCTCAGCCAGTGATTGAAGTCCACTTTGAACCATGTGAGTTGAAGACGACGGTGGCATCTGACCATCCGCTGGTGAGCCAATAATAAAAGCATCATCGCTATTGGTGCTGGCATCATCACTGACCAGTTTGCCGACTACCGTACCGCTATCTTCCCCATCGGTGACAAACTCCACCAGCGGGGCTCCGGTAAGAATAGTGTCACCGGGTTGACCACAAAGACGGGCAATCACTCCAGTGCAGGGCGCAGGTACTTCCACAACGGCTTTGGCTGTTTCGACTGAGACCATCGGCTGATCTTCCCTGATGCTATCCCCTTCTCCTACATGCCATTCGACAATATCAGCTTCAGGAATACCTTCCCCTAAATCGGGTAAATTGAAAAAGCGCATGAATGTACCTTTTTATTATAAAAATACCGCCTGCTTCTGGTTTTGCAGTCCTACAGTTCTGGCAGTATTTGCCGCTCAGGGCTATTGAAATAATGATTCCGGTATTGGCAATGAATGCTAGTGCCTGGCAAGACTCTTGATCGATGCCCTGACAATATCATCGGCCTGGGGCAGATAATGGTCTTCCATCCTGTAGTAGGGCATTGTCGTATCAAAACCGGTCACCCGTTCAACGGGGGCCTTCAGATCATCAAACGCCCTTTCCATAAGACCGGCAGCAATCTCGGCCCCCACACCAAAACTCCGACAAGCTTCATGAACGATGACACAGCGTCCGGTCTTTCTGACTGACGTCAGAATAGTCTCCATATCAAGAGGCTTGATGGTAGCCACATCAATCACTTCTGCAAAAATGCCATGACCCTCCAGAATGTCGGCTGCCTCCATGGTTTCACGAACCGATGCCCCCCAACTGACCAATGTGACATCCTGCCCGACTTTTAACGTGAAACAGGTGTCCAATGGCAGCGGGTCACTGGCAACATCAATTATCTGCTTACTTGCCCGGTAGATGCGCTTTGGCTCCAGGAAGATAACCGGATCCGGCTCATTAATGGCAGCACGAAGCAATCCATAGGCTCTGACCGGTGACGATGGAATAACCACTCTTAACCCCGGAATATGGGCAAACAGTGCTTCCGTGCTTTCCGAATGATGCTCCGGGGCATGGATACCTCCGCCGAAAGGAGCCCGCAGCACCAGGGGACACGCCAGCCGCCCCCGGGTTCGGTTTCTCATGCGGGCTGCGTGGCAGATTAACTGTTCCATTGCCGGAAAAATAAACCCCATAAACTGTATTTCCGCCACCGGTTTCATCCCCTGGGCAGCCATACCCACACTGATACCGGCAATCAGGGTTTCCGCCAGCGGGGTATCCATCACCCGCTTGAGGCCATATTTATCCCGCAGCCCCTGGGTTGCCCGAAAGACACCACCATTGACCCCAATATCTTCGCCAAGCAACACAACATCCGGATCATTGTCCATAGCATGATCAAGCGCCAGGTTGACGGCCTCAACCATGGTCAGTTTGTTATCCATTGAGATGGCCTCCGGCTGATTTCATGTTTTCCTGACGCATCTGTTCTCTGGCAAGCGCCTCGTTTTTCTGCTGCTCCAGCTGGGCTGGCATATTCGCGTAGTGATAATCAAACAGGTCTTCAATAGCGGGCAGCGGAGTGTTCAGGTAGGTTGCCACGGCCTGCTCAATGATACGGTCAGCCTCATCTTTTAAAGCCTGTTCTTTGTGCTCATCCCACAACCCCCGGTGGTGCAGGAAGTTACGGAGCCGCTTGATGGGTTCTTGTTGCCAGGCCTCCTTGAGCTCTTCACTGGCACGGTAACGGCTGGCGTCATCGGCCGTGGTGTGATCGCAAAGCCGATAGCTGACCGCTTCTATCACGGTAGCGCCCTTACCCTGGCGTGCACGGTCAATAGCGGCGCTGACCACTTCATGAAGGGCAATAACATCATTACCATCCACCTGGTAAGACGGCAGACCAGCGGCCAGCCCTTTCTGGGCCAGCGTCGGTGCACCGGACTGAATTTTTCTGGGAACCGAAATCGCCCATTGGTTGTTGTTAATGATATAAACCACGGGCAGCTGCCAGGCACCGGCCAGATTCAGGGCTTCGCCAAAATCCCCTTTCGACGTAGCGCCATCACCCAGTGCACATAAGGCCACTTGCAACGGGTCACCGGCCTCATGGCGGATTTTAATGGCGGTGGCGATACCGGCCGCGTGGCCAGCCTGTGTTGCAATGGGAACACAATTCGGTAGATCCTGACCCCACGCCGGACTGGCACTCCCGCGCTCATCACCACCCCAGTAGAGCATGACATCACTGAGAGCGATGCCTCGTCGCATCAACCCGGGAAGATCCCGGTAATAAGGAATCAGAACATCTTCTTTTTCCAGCAGGGCAGCACACACCGTACTGATGGCCTCCTGTCCAAGACAGGAAGGGTAAGTGCCCATCTTACCGGTCCGCTGCAATGCCACCGCTTTCTGATCTGCCTGCCGGGCAATCACCATGGATCGGTAGTAATCAATGAGAGTGTCTTGATTACTGACCCAGGCTGGCAGTCGTTTGATGACTTCGCCTTCAGCATCCAGAAACTGTTCCATGGCGAGGGAAGGGTTTGCTGTTAAATCCATTTCTGTTCTCCCTATGCCGTCAACTGTGAAGGGTTATCACCATGCACAATGGCTTCTGCCATCTGGTCAGCAATAACACTGGCGGGTAACCCGGCCTGATTCTGTCGGCTGAAAATCTCTAACAGGGTGTCATGAATGCCACGCAGGCGATGGTGCATATCACTCTGACTGCTTTGCAGGTAAGTCATGGCCACAAAAATCAATCCACCGGAATTAATCAGGTAGTCCGGGGCAAAGAGAATGTCACGGTCGAAGAGGGCAATACCGTCTTCCTCCGTCAGTAGCTGGTTATTGGCTGAGCCGGCAACAGCAGCACACTGTAACCTGCCAATGGTGTCGCTATTGAGGATGCCACCAAGGCCACAGGGGCTGAACAGATCGCAGGGCACCGAATATATGTCATCCGGTGCAACCACTTTGGCACCAAACTCCCGGACACACTGATCAACACGATCCTGATTGATATCGGCAACAATCAATTGTGCCCCATCGTTAAACAGTCGCTGACAAAGGGCATAGCCAACATTACCCAGCCCCTGAACAGCGACCCTTAAACCTTTCAGATTATCTGGCAGGGAGGGATGGGCTTTAAGGCAGGCAAGCACGCCATAATAAACCCCTTCAGCGGTAAAAGGTGCCGGACTGCCACCGGATGAAGTACAGGTCACATGGGCTGACTGAGTAGCAATGGTGTCCATATCCGCCACCGTTGTGCCACTGTCCATAGCCGTTGCATAACGACCGCCAAGCTCATTGAGAAAACGCCCGAACGCTTCGAAAAGTGCTGTTCGGTCATAGTCACCTTCCGGTTCCATAATGACCGCTTTGCCGCCACCGAGATCCAGGCCAGCCAGTGCTGATTTGTAGCTCATACCACGGGCAAGGCGAATGGCATCAGTGATGGCTTCGTCAGAGGAAGAATAAGGAATGATTCGACATCCACCGAGGGCTGGCCCTCTGCGGGTACTGTGAATAGCGATGACGGATTTGAGGCCGGATTCTTCATCAAATTTGCAATGAAGATCGTTGATTCGTGCCTCGGCAATCTGTCTGAACATGACGGGATCCCTCCGTATGTTGCAGAGCAGCAGGCTCTGGTTTAGTGCCCTGTCTATCGGCATCCCGGGGTTAGGGCAAGCTGGCAGACGTGGCTGTTTATTGTTGTTTTGTATGCTAGAACTTTCATCACAGTCAGCGGTTAACGTTCTATCAACAACCAGGCTTTCTGATAACGCCTTATTCGATTACAGAGGAAGTTAAGTCCTGTTGTCAACAGTCAATAAGTTTTAGAAAACGTCATGCTCTGCCGCCATTGGCCGCTATTTAAATCAACTATTTGACTGAAAATCTCACCAACCATAAAGCACGTTTCCTGAAAATCTGTTTTGGCAAAATCAGGCAAAAGATGCATTTTGAAAACAAAAGGTGATACCTTAGTTCTTCCTTCCCTCTAGCCCATGGAGGCCAAAATGTCGCAAATACAACAAGAAAAGCGTCGATTTCCGAGAAAAACACTGGAAAAAACCGCAGAAGTACTGGATAACGACACCGGTCTGTCTATCGGCATTCTTGAAGATGTCTCAAAAGGAGGATTCAGCATCCTGACCGATCGGGGTGTCAGGCCATCAGAAACCCGGAATGTCACACTGATCCTGCCAGGGCCTCAGGAAGGTGCTTATCGAGTGTCCATGAGTGCCGAGTGCGTCTGGTGTCAAACCGTCAGTGAACAGGCTGATTTCGCCGCAGGTTTTGTTTTACGCAGTATCGAAGACCAGGACGAAGTCGCATTGAACTACTACATAAGGGATTATCAGGTAGCAGGTGAGCTTCAGGAAGGTTAAATACCTTTCTGAAGCCGATCAGAACAGGAGTAAACACTCACAAACAACCTTTAACAAGCCAGGTAACGGTTAATCTGCGATTGGCAGGCTGAGCGTTTCCTTGAGTTCTTCCATCACGATATAGCTCTTGGACTCCCTGACCCCTGGCAACTTCAGAAGAATATCCCCTAACAACTCGCGGTAAGAGGCCATCTCTGAAATCCTGGCTTTGACCAGATAGTCGAAGTGACCAGAGACCAGATGGCACTCCAGCACGTTTGGCAGCTTGATGACCGCTTTGCGGAAGTCATCAAAGATATCAGCGGATTTGGCATAGAGGCTGATTTCCACAAACACAAGAAGCCCTGCCTGAAGATACTTCGGGTTCAGGCGTGCAGAATAGCCCTGGATAATGCCTTCCCTTTCCAGGCGCTTGACCCGTTCCATACACGGCGTCGTACTCAGCCCGACCTTATCCGCCAGCTCTACATACGATATGCGCCCTTGCTCTTGCAGGGTACGGAGAATATTACGATCGATACGATCCAACTGGCGAACAACTTCTTTTCGGCTTCTCATGATTTCAGTCGTTTATTGACAATGCGTGTTCAGGCACCAGGAAAAGTGGAACACAATAGCATTTGGGATTAGTGAGCTTTGTATTCATCTTTTTTAGGACAGATCCTGATTAAGACAACCGTTATTCTAATATCTAATGGGTAAATCACCTCCCCTCCAGCAGAGGGAGGTTAGGGTACCAATGATGAATCTGCAAGTGAGGATTACTAATATCCTCCATCAGGGTTTATCGCAAAATCATTTTCAATCCCTGCATTTTTATGGACAATGCGCGGGCTTTTCACTTCCTTGAGGGTTTGAAGGCTCTTTTCATAAGCAAAGAAACGATAATCGCCACAAGCGAACCTGAGTTTCTAACGATAAACTTATGCCAACAGAGCCTATTAAAGCACACTCACCGGGTTCTACCCTGTTCTTTATACTCCGGGCTGGAGAAAATTTTAGATGAGTACAGCATCTGCCTCCCCGAAACATTCCCCAACGCCGTCGACGCTTTCGACAGCTGCGACAAAAAGTCGCTCAGGCAATGAGATCCTGGTCAAAATCAACCAGGTCACCAAAAAGTTCGATGACGTTATCGCTGTTGATAATGTCAGTCTGAATATTAAAAAGGGTGAGATTTTCGCACTGCTGGGTGGCTCCGGATCTGGAAAATCCACATTACTTCGGATGCTGGCGGGCTTTGAAACACCGTCTGAGGGCAAAATTTACCTGGATGGCCAGAATATTACTCACCTGCCACCGTATCTGCGCCCCATCAATATGATGTTTCAGTCCTATGCCCTGTTCCCCCACATGACCGTGGAGCAAAATGTGGCATTTGGATTAAAGCAGGACCGCCTGCCCAAAGACATCATTGCCCAGCGTGTTGAGGAGATGCTGACACTGGTGCATATGCAAAAGTATGCCCGCCGTAAACCCCATCAGCTTTCCGGCGGCCAGCGCCAGCGTGTGGCCCTGGCGAGAAGCCTGGCAAAGCGACCAAAATTGCTGTTGCTGGATGAGCCCATGGGTGCGCTGGATAAGAAGCTGCGCAGCCGCATGCAGCTTGAGGTTGTGGATATCATCGAAGAGGTGGGGGTTACCTGCATTATGGTGACCCATGATCAGGAAGAGGCGATGACCATGGCCGAGCGTATCGGCATTATGGATGCTGGCTGGATTGTTCAGGTGGGTACCCCTATCGATATCTACGAAAACCCCAACAGCCGCATGACCGCCGAATTCATTGGCTCCGTCAATATGTTTGAAGGAGAAATCACCGAAGAAGAAGCGGGTTACGTCATCATCCAATCGCACCAGGTGCAACAGCCGATCTACATTGGCCACGGTATCATGGCACCACTGGAAGACCGCAAAGTCTGGATTGCCGTGCGGCCTGAAAAAACCATGGTGACCCGGGAGCAGCCGGAAGGGAACTACAACTGGAGTAAGGGTGTGGTGCACGACATTGCCTATCTGGGTGGACATTCGGTTTATCATATCCGGCTTCCGTCGGGCATGATGGTACAGTCCAACATGGCGAATGTGATCCGGACCGCCGACAACCCGACCTGGGGTGATGAAGTCTATATCAGCTGGGATGATGACAGTGGTGTCGTCCTGAATAGCTGATCAATCACCGCTAACCTTATTCAATATTTTTCGTGTTTAAGAACAGTCTGAAGGCTTTCCCCTGGCTAAAAGCCGAAGGCTTTCTATTTCGTAAACTATTCAGGCTTACCGCCGTACATGTAAGCCACTGGTAACGGATATTTTGTGGAATCTGTCATGTCCAACCTGTTAACAAAAGGTGCCTCCGCGTGGGGTCCAGAGAGGCTAAACGCCTTAAGGGAGCTGTGGGGACGTCGCCTCGTTCTTGGCGTCCCCTATCTCTGGCTACTGCTGTTCTTTCTTGTCCCCTTCCTGATTGTGGTCAAGATCAGCTTTTCATCGGCAGAAATTGCCATTCCGCCCTATTCGGCCATCTTTGAGTACTTTGATGAAGTACTGACACTGAATTTAAATCTGGGCAACTACCTGTTCCTGGCCGAGGACGAGATGTACCTGCAGGCCTATCTGACCTCGATCCGGCTGGCCCTGGTCGCTACCTTTTTCTGCCTTCTGCTGGGCTATCCCATGGCCTACGCCATGGCTCAGGCACCGGGAAGAAAACAAAGTTTCCTGCTCATGCTGGTGCTACTGCCATCATGGACTTCATTCCTGATCCGCATATACGCCTGGATGGGAATACTGAAAAATAACGGGTTATTGAACAACCTGCTGATGTGGTGTGGCCTGATTGACCAGCCCCTGCAGATCCTGAACACCAACATCGCCGTTTATATAGGCATCGTTTATGCCTATCTGCCCTTTATGGTGCTCCCTATCTATGCCAACCTGACCCAGCTGGACAAATCACTGCTGGAGGCGGCCAACGATCTGGGCTGTCGTCCATGGGAAACCTTTTTCAGGGTTACACTGCCACTGTCCATGGGTGGCATTATCGCAGGCTGTATGCTGGTCTTTATCCCTGCCGTGGGTGAATACGTGATTCCTGAGCTGCTGGGTGGGCCTGAGAGCCTGATGATCGGTAAAGTGCTCTGGCAGGAGTTTTTCAACAACCGTGACTGGCCGCTGGCCAGTGCCCTGGCCATGATCATGCTGTTGATCCTGTGTCTGCCCATCGCCTTCTTCAATCGCCAGCAGGCGAAGCAATTGGAGGCCAGCCTGTAATGACGCTTTCTACAGAAACAGGAACTGAACGCACAAGCAGCCTGGGAAGAATCAAAACACCGGGCTTTTCCAGCATCATGCTGATACTTGGGCTGATCTTCCTCTATCTGCCCATGTTGATCCTTGTGTTTTACTCCTTTAACGCTTCACGACTGGTGACTGTCTGGGCCGGCTTCTCAACCAAATGGTACGTGGAGCTGTTTCAGGATGAACAACTGATGGGCGCGGTATGGATCAGCCTGAGAATTGCTTTCTATAACGCGTCCATGGCGGTCATTCTGGGCACGGTGTCGGCCTTTGCCCTTGACCGCTTTGGCAAATTCCGTGGCAGAACCCCCTTCAACAGCATGTTGACGGCTCCCCTGGTGATGCCCGATGTGATTACCGGACTGTCGCTGCTGCTGCTGTTTGTCACCATGGCCGACCTGATCGGCTGGCCCATGGAACGAGGCATGCTGACCATCTGGATCGCCCACGTCACCTTCTCCACCGCTTATGTGGCTGTTGTCGTTAGCGCCAGGTTGCGGGAGGTGGATCGCTCGATTGAAGAGGCGGCGATGGATCTCGGTGCAACACCACTGCGGACGTTCTTTCTGGTCACGATTCCGACCATTGCCCCATCGTTAGCCGCTGGCTGGTTACTGGCGTTCACCCTGTCTCTGGATGATCTGGTGATTGCCAGCTTTGTCTCCGGCCCGGGCTCGACCACTCTGCCAATGGTGGTATTTTCTTCGGTGCGCCTGGGGATCTCACCAAAAATTAACGCCATGGCGACGCTGATTATTCTGGTGGTCTCTCTGGCAGCCCTGTTTGGCTGGTGGTTTATGCGCCGCTCAGAAAGGGAAAGAAGGGCCAGCCTGGAAAGGTTTGGCACCAGTTAGCATGATAATCAGAAGCCGGATCTACTCCGGCTTTTTAATTTTTTCCTCAACTTTTACCAGACCCGGATGCTCCGGGATTGTCACGACATGCATTTCTACTTGACGTCCTCACTCCAAAAGCCTGAGACCTCAGTCTGGATCAAGCTCGTGCGATAAGGAACGCCTGTTCCCTGAATGGCTTCTGTCCGAACCCGTTGTCGTTTGTGCAATAGCATCACCCGGCATCAACGATGCCTCGTCTTTTTTACCGACAAAATAGAGTTTTGGCAGCACCCTTCGCCTGGCCATTGATGATACCTGAGGATCTGAATAAACCTGCTTCAGAACAGCTTTGAGTTCACTATCTGTAGCCCCTCCAAGCTCATACAGTGGGAACACCAGCCTTTCTCCCGGAGCAGCGTTGATGATTAACGTTATCAGCTGCTGCGAAAACCCACTTATATCCGTTATTTTTGGAAAGAGCACCGAATGAATTTTCTGGCAGCCTTTAAAGCCTGCAGTCTTTTTATAAAGCCATGCCTGACATTGATAGTATCCCTTGCTATTAAAGGTAGCCTGACCGCCATCCATGATCATATGCTCGATATACCCACCTCTGGCCCCCCCGTAGAGCGCCACCTCAGTATTCAGCACATTACCAGGTCTCTGCACGGCATTTACCAGTGAGAATGAACTACGATCGCCATACTTTTGCTGAGCAAAGCCAAGTACCCCATCTGGACGACTAAACAGTCTGGCAAAGTCTTCTGGTATGGGCGAATCGGCTGGCGTTGAAACCCGGGATTGAGGCCTTGACCTGGAGGGAACTGCTGGTTCAGATCTGGCAGTTCCCGATTGAGCTGCCTGGAAATAAGAGGCGGTTTTCTTAGGGATTGCACCATGTCCTACAGCAAGCATAGTGCCTGAAACACCTGCCGGGTGGGTACCGACAGGTGTTATCCCCGAGGGTAAATGTACCGGATCAGCCGCGTTCAGGCTCTTGAAAACTCGAATAAACTCGTCGTGTACTTCCTTATCCTTATTATTTCTATTATCCCAACCCACGAGTATTAACTTGGGTACTGTTGGTAATTTCTGTATACGAGGATCCTGATAAGCCGCATGGAGCGCCCGGGCCATATCCTTACCACTACCACCAAAAATAGCACAGCCTATAAAACAACTGACAATGGTATTGCTGCCATTGTTACTGGCTCCAAGGAGCAGTGAAACAAAAGCATTGGTGAAATCGTGCTGATATTTTTTTACCCCTGCACCAGAACTGTTAACACTAAAATCATAATCTTTCTTATTTGGGGCAACCACGTTATGAATATGCTGGCAATGGCGCAAACCACGGGTGGAATCAGTGGCATATCCATAGGGCCCGGTGGTATAACACTCGCCAGTTCCAACCTTATGAATACTGGTATCGTGGTTAAATTGAGCGCCAAGATCATGTGCAAATTGTCCTGCGATACCGCCAGTATGTTTCATTTCACTATTTGCAGCATTGACCAGATCGAATGGTTTTCCTTGTCTCGAGAGTTCTCTGGCACAACCAAACATGCCCTTATCAGGGTGCATTGCTATCACCAGCTGTTTAGGAATCAGCTCTGTCGATGCACTGTCAGCACGGCTTGTGCTTGCTGTCGTGTTAATTGCCGTGGCCACAGCCCCGGAGCTGCCCATTGCAGCGGGCGTTGTTACACTCGGTGAACCTGTTGCAGAATTGCGTTGAGCCAGCACATCCCAGCGACTGGCAAAGTCTTGGCAAGCGGCCCGGTCACTGGCTTCAGAAGACCTGCCCACCAGAATCAGTCGTGGTGCTTGCCTGCCTGTTGATTCAAATTTTTTTTTGGCTTTCGAAATCGCTTCTGCCAAATCTTTTCCTGTGCCACCCGCAAGACCACAGCTGAGCAGAGGGCAGTAAATCCGACGTAGTTGATTGGTTTCAGCCGCTTTAAATAACTCAAAAAACGTTTTTTCAAGCTTTTCTGCAAACTTCCCATCATTCGCTAAAGGAACCAACACATTGTGAACTGTCCGGCAATTTTTGAATTCAGGTGGTTTGTGGCCACGAGTACAGTCATAAGTAAAACATTCACCGTGTCTGATAAGATTCCCGGGCTGCTGAGACACCTGAACATAGTTACTATTGTTGCCACCAAAACTTTCTTTGATAACCTTTGCAATACCTCTATGAAATTGCATGTTCGCGTCCACAGAGTTAACTATCCCATAGGAGACAATGTCATCTTTACGCTTTACCCATGTCAATAATCCCTCATTACAAGTAACCAGTGTTACCTTGCCAGGCAATGTTTGTTCAGTCTCATTAACCAGATTGAAATAATGTTGTGACACATCCTTTGGTTGGACAACACTTTTGCCAACTATATGCCTAAGGGATGGATACTTTTCCAGTTGTTTAAGCAGGCAATCATTATCAATTTTACGAACCGCTCGCCCAAAGACCGGCTGTTTCAATTCTTCATTAATACCACATTCCTCCATATTAAGAGGACCGTGTCTCAATACCCGATCACAGAATGTTCCAATGGCACCTTCCATTTCAGCCTCCTTAAATTATCGTGAAATTGATATCTATTTGTGCAATCAAATAAAGGCAAATGTAGCCCCAATAATCGAATTAGACTGAAAATCGGCAATATAGTTCCAAAATTAGCAAGCGTTTTCTCTCACGCGACTCCTTTAGCTTTCTGCAACATTGACATGCTGGCCAGAAACAGGGAGAACAAGACGTGGGTTCACCACAAACCGGGCAGGCACGCACTAAGACCATATCCTCCACCACAAGCGGAGTCGAAGGGTGGTGTCTTCACACCTCAGCTCCGTTTCTGAAAATGGCCTGTGTATCAACTGCTGCGAGAGCCATTTTGATCCATCAGCGTCAGCGGTAAAGGTTCCTGAACAGACTCAACAGACCTTGCACCGATAGCCTTTTTACAGGCATATACACAACACACTCCTGCGGCATAGACCATTAAACCGGTCAGGGCACCGTAGATGACATTAACCTGTGTATCAACCTCATTCGCCTCCAGCCCCCGGGAATGGGAATAGAGAAAACCACCGCCTACACCACCACCAACCAGCAGAACATATCCACCCAATAACCCGACAGTAGAATTCAGACAACAACGCCGTCCAAATGCCGACACTCTCGCAGCCAGGCTAGCTGGATCTTCAGGTGAGCCAGACGCAAATTCGTTGACCCCGTTGGGTTGAGCAGCCTGTGGATATACGATACCTCCGGAAACACCGTTCACTGACCGGTCACCTCGTGATTTCACCAGTAAGTTCCCGTGACAGGCGTAGCCAGTCTTGAGAATTGGTCATCTGACTTTTTGCAAAAAGCAGTGCGTGGACAGCCTTGAGATCGAAAAGTTCCGAATTGGTTCACTATTTAGTCAAACCATTAATAAATGTGTCCCAATCAAAATCATCTTTATTAATTAATGCTCGATTAAAATGTGCCTTTCTCATTCTGCCCGGGTGAATCCTATTATTTTCAATCATATTGGCTAATGAATCCACTTTGTCAGCTTTATCTTCAGTTTTTATTACTTGCTTAACCTGTAATGCAATGTTTAAAAAAGACAAAGCAAATGTTGTGGCATATTTCTCACCTTTTAAACTCATTCTGTTATTAATATCTATCGCTAAAGAACAAATATGTGCTGTAAACAAGACATCCGCTGGATCTAACTGCTCATTTTTGACTGCCAAAACCTCAGCTTCTGTCATCACTTCAGCAATTTTACCGGGCTGTAGCGGATTGCATGTAGAATCTAACTGCTCATTTTTGACTGCCAAAACCTCTGTTTCTGTCATCATTTCAGCAATTTTACCGGGCTGCAGCGGATTGCATGTAGAATCTAACTGCTCATTGTTGACTGACAAAACCTCAATTTCTGTCATCACTTCAGCAACGCTATCAGGCTGCAGAGGATCATCTGTAGAATTTCCCGGTCGTTTTTGCTCAGTTACCGATGAATCACCCCTGGCGAGCATGCATAGTTGTTGAAATAATTTAACAAAATCGTATGGTTGATGGTCATTAATGCCAAAAATATCATTTATGATAAGTCTTGCCGGACCCGGAGATAGGGCAATAGATGGTATGATTACATTAAGAGACTGATCAGTTTTAATTTTTTCATTAATATCAAAAGGGTATTTTTCTGCTTTTTGTTTTAAATCCTTAAGCCTTTCAAGCATTCTTACTTTTGGGTTATTTTTAAAAGCCATTTTTACTAAAAGATCATCCGATCTAAGAGAAACGTAATTATCCACATTGATTGAGCTGAAGGCGAGAAAGTCCTTCAAATTAAGATATTGGGTAATTTCAAATTTTAATTCCTGGGATAATGGTAAAAAATTGTTTTCTGCAGGCTCTGAAGTCACCTTTCGTAACGGGGTGAATATATTGGCTGTTGGATTTTTTACAAATTCACTTGATCTTTGATAATCAGAAATATTGGCAAAACTATTAACAATGGCATTTTCAGAATTCATCATTATGCCCACAATTCTGCAATTCCATATTTAGATCATCAGATTGGGAAAAAGTTCCGCTTCGGATTGATCAATAAAAATCCTGAGTCAAACCCCCACTTCATCACCGGTTTTATTTTTTGCTGGATACCATGAGCTCACGCAAAGGTAAATCGTGGACAGCCTAAAGATCGGAAAGTTCCAGTTTTTTATTTTTCTTTAGTCGCAGAGAATCAATAAACTTGTCCCAATCGAACTCATTTTTATTTCTTAATATTAATTTAAAATAATAAACTTCACTTAGCTTCCAGCTTATAAGTTCATTGTTTTCAATCATATTGGCTAAGGTATGTAGCTTCTTATCTTTTTCTTCAATACTTAGAAGTTGGTTTACTTGTGATGCAATCTCTATAAAATATAACGCAAGAAGTGAAGCACCTTCAGTATTTTTACCGTATTTTAAACTCATTCTGTTATTAATATCTATTGTTAACGAACAAATATGTGCTCTAAAAAAGACATCCGTTGAATCATCATTGGCAAGCGTACATAGACATTGAAATAATTTAACAAAATTAGCTGATTGATATTTATAGTATACAGGATCTTTCTTTAAGAGAAGTCGTGCAGGCCCGGGAGATATGGCCACAGGCGGTATTATTGCGTCATGATTTTCATTCAATTCAATTGGCCCATTAATTTCGAAGGGATATTGTCGTGCTTTTTGTTTCAAATCATTGAGTCTTTCAAATAATACTACCGGCGGTTCATTTTCAAGAACTCTTCTTACCAAAAGGTCGTCCGATCTAAGCGAAAAATAATTATCAACATTGATTGAGCTAAAGGTGATAAAGTCCTTCAAATTAAGATATCTGGCAATTTCAAATTTTAAGTCGTGATTCAATGGTAAATAATTATTTCTTGCAGGCTCTGAACTTACCTTTCGTAACGGACTGAATATATTGGCTGTTGGATTTTTTACAAATTCACTTGACCTTTGATAATCGGAAAAACTGACAAACCGATCAATAATAGCATTTGCAGCGTTCATGATTATGCCTTTACTTTTTTCCCTTCCTTCAGAGCATAGGTTTGGGAAAAAGTTCCTCTTCAGAAATTTGCAAATAGCATTGGTATCAGATCTCCATTTGATCAAAATCCAGTTGCTCTGGGATGAGAATGCCGTGATATAGCACAGGAACACGGTTCAAATTGCAAAGCAGCTGATAAGGAATAGTACCTGCACCCTTTGCCACCTCATTAATGGGCAAGTCATCTCCCCACAGGATGGCACGGTCCCCTATCTGCACACCGGGCAAATCGGTTAAGTCCACCGTCAGCATGTCCATGGATACTCTGCCCACCAGCGGTACACGACAGCCATTAATATACACCGGTGTGCCATTGGCGGCATGGCGGGGGTAACCATCTGCATAGCCGATAGCCACCACACCGATCCGGGTGGTTCTCCGGGCAATCCACTGACTGCCATAACCCACGGAACTCCCGGCGGGAATGGTTTTGATGCTGATGATGGCTGAACTCAGTTCCATCACCGGTTTTATTGTTTGCTGGATATCATGAATTTGCGCAAATGGAGAAACCCCATACAGCAACAGACCAGGACGATTCCATTCGCTCTGCACTTCTTTCAGGGCAACCAGCCCGGCAGAGTTACAAAAACTGCGCTCACCAGGCAGGCCATGGGTATAAGTATTGAACGTTGTCAGCTGCTGTTGTGCATGGTCACTGTCCGGCTCGTCGGCACAGGCGAAATGACTCATCAACACAATGTCTTTGACAAAAGGGAGATCATTGAGTTGCTCCCAGACTTTGCGGTACTCATCAGGAGCAAAACCAACCCGCCCCATACCGGAATCCATTTTCAGCCACAGCCTTACCGGATGTTTGGGACGGTGGGCGACTAATGCATCAATCTGATACTGATGATGGATCACCGTATCCAAACGATACTGGTCAATCATTTCCAGTTCTGAAGGTTCAAAGAAACCTTCCAGCAGCAGTATGGGTTGTTTGATGCCAGCAGCACGAAGTTCCAGGGCTTCCTCAATAAAGGCAACGGCAAACCCACTGGCAATATCCGCCAGCGCGGTTGCACAGGCTGTTGCACCATGGCCATAGGCGTCCGCCTTGACCACCGCCATCACCTGACCATTACCAGTGCCCCTGGCAGACAGTTGTTGGATAATACGATAATTATGACGCAGTGCATCAAGGTTTATCTTTGCTGTTGCTGGTCGGCCCATGCCTTTTGAGACTCCCCCGGAAATGCCAGTAAAGGGCAGCATCCTATCAATTAATAACTAACAGCTCTTTATGTGTTTATCGAAATCATTATATTGAATAAATAATACCCTTTGATCGTATTTATCCATAGCTTTGATTGCTTTTTAATCTTTAATAGACCGTAAGAGTCCACTAAATAGAGTCAGTTTCTCAGTGAAAATGCAGACGTCAATGGAAATAGAGATTAAGGAGCAACCTGTCGCTGCAGGTGCTCCTTCAATGAGGCGGGAATAAGACTATTCTGCTTTTTTTCCGGGATCAGCCATAGTCCGAAACCGGGCATCCATGGCAGCGAGAATACTTCTGGCTAAACGACCAATACCCGGTTTCTGACCATCAGCATAAGGAATTGGACGACAGAGTGCCATGGCCCTGAGCCCTATGCGGGCGGAATAGATACCGACACCAACCCCGCTGGCGGCCTGGGAGCTGACCACGCCAAGCAACCGGTTGGAAGTAAAGTCTGAGAGCTGATCAGACAGCAGTTCTGTCGCACCAGCCAGCACCATTTGTTCCAGAACCATGGTTAACAGGTGGCTACGGGCAGGCAATGAAGGCCTGACACCGTATACCTGACAGATCTCATCAAGCATCCGGATACTGCGCCAGACCGACAGCAGCATATCAACGGCGGCAAATGGGCTGAGAGCCACCATCAAAGCAACTTGCTGGCTATGTTGTGAAATACAGGCAAGTGCCCGCTGGTCCAGTGTCTGGAAAAAATGGCTATCCAGGTAAGCCAGCAGCTCGCGGTCATCGCTGTAATCCGGCATCTCAGACCACACTTGTTCCAGCAGCAACTGCTGGGGCTTACCCTGATAGAGCTTACTCAACTGCCCGGTCCATTGGCTGGTTAATACGGTCGTTCTCTGGTCTCGAAACTGTGCAGCCTGCGCCTGTAGTTCGGTAATCTGTCGGAAGTCCCGTTGATACAGGAAAAACTCCACCACGGCTTTAACGACAGTGACCGCCAGGGCCAGAAAAAGCAAGGCAAACGCTAAGGCCAAAGACCAATGCAGTTGATAGAGAAAAAGGCCCAGTTCCACCGTTTGCCAAAGCACCAATATCAACAGCAGGGTCAGCAGCCCGTAACATGCTGACCGGATAAAGCGCAGTGGTTTGGCAGCCAGTTCAGGTCCCTGTAACACCGGATCCCGGAAACCATCACTGATGGACTCCGGAGTCTCCAGGGGTTGCTCGGGTTCCAGAGGAATAAAGTACGGATCGTGATGTCGGGTCATGAAAACCGGTCTCCCAGCAGATCATTAAGAATGCTATCCAGACGGATATGGGGTAATCGGCCACCTGCGACCAGCTGCAGCCCACCGGGCGGCATCAACCGGCGCAATTGCCACTGGCCCAGAGCCTGCCAGTCATCCAGTGCCGGAATCTGTTCCGGAATATCCGGGTGCAGTAGCACTCCCGGCCCCTGCTCCGTCATCCCCTGCAGAGCCTGGTGCCCCTGGTAATCGACATATGTCGTTGAGCGAACGGCGGCAACCGCTTCACAGCGGACATCCGTCGCATTAAACGCCGCTCTGCGCCTGGCCTCCTGAACCAGGTTTGCCGTCAACCCTCTCACGGCTTCATGCTGCTCAGGCAGCACCTGATCAATTTTACTGGCGGCAAAAACGACCCGGTCAATGCGTGGCTGAATTAATCGTCTGAGCAGGCTGTTGCGCCCATAATCGAAACTTTGCAGTACCTGAGTCAACGAGAAGCGAAGATCATCAAACGCTTCCTGGCCACGGTTCAACGACTTGAGCACATCCACCAGCACCAGCTGTCGATCCACCTTCTGAAAAGTATTTTGATAGAAGGGTTTGACCCGGGTTTCCAGGTAACGCTGATAATGTCTTTCACACACTTTGAATAAGGAGCCCTCCACTGCTTTCTCCAACTGATCTTCTGAACAGCCAGTGATGGCAAGCAGGGGGATAAACGGCAGTTTACTCTCATCATCTGAAGGTGCGGCATGCAGCCAGCGCCCGGGTTGAATCATGGTCAAGCCCGCCTGCTGACAAGCCTTGAGAAAGGTCAGTTGTTCCTGCCACAATACTTGCAGTTCCAGCTCGGAAATGGTCTCCAGAGGATTAATGGACTTCAGCTTTTCGATAAAACTCCGGCCAATAGACCGGCGCATGGCACTGTCAAAAAGGGCGTGACATTGCCCACACCAGGCACGGTAATCCATGGCCAGTAGCGGCAGATCCAGCAGCCACTCCCCCGGATAGTCACGAATCTCCAGATAAAGACGACTGATCCCCGTTTTTCCCCGGCGCAATAACCCGGGTGGCTGACGGAACTTGATCTCCAGAAGGCAGCCAGACTCATCCCTTGTCGCTTCCGGCCACCGCTCTCTTGATAAAGCGTCAATACCCCGCTGATAAGGAAACAGTGTGACACCATTCAGAGCGGACAGCTCTACCCCCAATAAACGATCTTGCAGAACCGGGGGGAAGGCAGCCAGAAGGGCATCAGGATAGTGCTGTAACTGATGAATAAGACTGGTGATCAGGGTGGTTTTGCCACTGCCACTGAAGCCGGTCACTCCCAGTGTCATTCGCCGGTTAAGCAGCCGGTCGACGCTATTTTCCAGGGAACTGGCTGCTGACCTGGCAAGATCCATCGCTTTATCCTGCCCAATCAGCAAAGACTGCTTGACCTTGGTCTTTATTGGTTTCATTGAACCATTCTCGATTTTAAGAGTCTAAATGCCATGGAGTGATCATTTCGAGCGCATCTATCATGCCCTGGCGAAACAAAACACCCGGAACATTGAGGCCCAGTTAAATAATCTCAGTGATGTTCAGATTAAAAGCCTGTTCATTGTTACCCGCCCCACCCAATCAGGGGGAAAATCTGGATATCCGGATTCACTTCTGGCCTGAAAAAATAAATCCTGCGACCGGTGGAAATTTGTTGCATATCCTGTTTGAAGCTGACTTTTTTTACTGTTCAGATATAGATCCGAACGAACTCCTTAAGTAGTTGGCCAAATGGAATCGTATATTTCTGGCTAAGTGGGCAGTTACTATGCAAGGCGCAACGTAGGGAGCATAGCCGTAGCTATGTGACCGGAGTTGCAACGCCGCAGAGTGACTGCCCACTTAGTCAGAAATATATGATTTCATTTGGTTAACTACTTATTACCGTTGAATGGCTGAATCAAAACTATGAACTACTCTCATTGTAGAAATACCTTCGGATAATATCAGATTCCAGTCTTTTCCGGTCAACTTGGCCAGGCCGCAATAAATTGCATTATTTTTGGATTCCATCATCAGCTCACGCACCTGTTGGAAGAAAGTCCCGCCAAACTCACCGCGCAAAAACAACGCCAGGTCATCATCAGGACTGCCTGCCTTTGGCTCAAGAAGCGATCTTATCTCTGCATCAGAAGTCATGTTCCCATAAAACAATTGCCCAATAATTTTATCCAGCAGACTTTGCTGACCATCCCCATCCCTGAACAATGACGCCAGTAGGGCATCACCCGAAAAATCCGCCCTGAGGATATGAAATAAAGTGGGGATCAAGAGTGAAAAATTATCACAAATGTCACCAACCAATTCATTCACATCTATATTGCGTCCAGCATCTTCGGTACTCACAGGACACTCCACAGTCGTTGCCCTGAAAACGTCAAAACGTCTGAAAGACAGGGGGGCAAGTTGCGATCTGAGATCGGGCATATGTAAACCTGAAGTACGATAAGCAATCAGCTTTTCTAAATTCACGTGGTTTCTTCGTAACGCTTTGCCACACCCTATGAGTTTTACCTTAAGGGCTTCAGGAATCGCCCCGGGTAACAGGCTATTGGCCAGAGAGAGGCATGACAGCCATTCCTGCTGGTCTTCACTCAACAACCCACTGCTATACGTGATCGCTTCCAGGAGACATGGACGAAAGTGTGATTCAGCAAAATGATTGGCGCCAACCATTCCTGCAAACCCGGACACCAAATCCTGAGTTGCTATCGGGGATAACAATGGCCTTAGCTTTTTACACAGGTCCAGCGCCACAGAATAGTAGTTGTATGCCTGCAAATCGTGGGTGAGGCTTCTGCCAAGCTGCTCAATTCTTGCTCGCTCAACACTGGCAACAGGGTTATGCATGGCAGGGGTGTACTGCTGTTTGGCTGGGGGTGAGCCAGGCAGCTCAGGCAGAGGGGTATCGCCATCTGGCCGCAAAGGCAGATAAGCCTTGCCCAGCAGATTCATAAACGTAGCGCTGTTAGCCCCTTCCTGAATCAGGGGGCGATCAACACAGCTGATCCATTCAAATAATAGTTTGGGTACCGGCCCACAATACAGAAGCTCGACAGGTTCATGAACAGAGTTCTCCCATTCCCTGTTCTGCAAATCATAAAATGGCACCTGCAACGATTTTTGTAATACCCGGAGCCGTTCAAGGCTTGCCAGTGGACTCAATACCAAAACAACCGTTTTCTCCAACTCTGATGTATGGCTTTTCACGACCCCTGACAGCAATCTTCTGATAATCAGGTCATGGGCAGGCTCCAGGGCATGATGGTGAATACCATAAAGTGGCAGCAAATGAATTCTGCCGGCTTCCGTCTCTCTCAGGATTTTTATCAGGCTGGCGGCTCTTGAGTCGCCCTTCATTAGCGTCGGGATATCCGGTTTTTGCAGTAAATAAGCGGTCTGATAGTTTGCCAGCGCCGGAAGGTCCAGGTTCTGATGCATGCCATTGCACCGCTCGATTCTGGGCGTCGTGTTGCTCCATTTGAAGGGTGGGATAACAATCGCCACTTTTGACACCAACCATGAGCGGTTACCGTTCATGGCCCAGAAACCAAGGGGTTGCTCCAAAGGTCTGTGGTTACAAGTGCAATGATCCGCCAACTGTTTAAAAGGAATACACTCACACACCAGGCCAGAATAATGCAAAGTCTGTACGCCATCATTCCCGGGGTTAAATTCTGGCATGAATAACCGGAGCTTATCCTTCATCCGCTGCCATTCATCCTCCCCATTAAATTTCAGAACCAGCTCAACCCTTCCTTTAAAGCCAAGGTGAGCCAGCCCTTCGATGATACTGAATGCAGCCGTATGGTCTCCCTGGCCGGGACTCTCGGCAAGCCCCACCCGGATAACAGGAATGGCACCCAGCTTCGCAGACAGGCTGCTCTGTGCAGTATCAACCTTCCTCTTACCCAACAGGGTTAGATCAATGTCTTTTTTGGGCGACTCATTAGCACAACCGGATAAATGCTTGCGAACTGCGATAGCCCGAATGGATGAATAAACCGGAGAATCAGGAGGTCGCTTGCCACCTCCATTCATCGATCGCCTGGTCAGGGCATTTACAGACAGTGACGAATTCACGGCTATATCCGATTAACAAAAATTCCTTACTATAGCTCGTCCCTCGTCCCGCTGCCCTTACAAGGCAGCAAGTTATACTGACAATCAACTTGGGAAACCTATCAACCGAAACAAATAAACACATCCTCCCCAGATGGTCTACTTTTCTAACGGCGTTCCTGCTGCAGCATAAAAAGTCAATTGAACTGTGATACGGGATTCTATTCCCGGCTGTGGTGGCCGCTGATTCAATCTCATTTAATGAATGGTCTGCTACCCATGAAACGTTTACTGACATTTATAGTGACGCTATCACTGTGTTCAATTGCACAGTTCTCAATCGCCGCCCAGTATCTGGATATGCCGCCCAGCTATGAAGATGCCACTACCTATACGATTCACCTGAAACCGGGTGATGACAGGGAAATCAATATGAGTGAAATCTTTCGTCTTTCCAGTGAGGGCTATACGTCGATAAGAATCAAAGTGGCTACTACTAACAGGGTTAATAGAACCAAGCCAACCAGGCGGTATCCGTTTTACCATAACGACATAGCTGAACGAATCCCTCATTGCCGCCTGTTAAGGCAGCATGACTACGATGATAATTATCGGGTATTACTGGACAACACCATTTATCAGTCCAATCTCAGCTACGATGATGCCATTTTACTGATTGGCAAACTCGTATCGGTGAACTCCTGTACATTTTGATGTCCATAGGCACAGCTTAAAAAATCCTGACCCGGCCCTTCATCACAGGGCCAGGGAGTACGACGCAATAACCTATTGATTAAATTACTGATATTAAGAATCTGACTGGCTCGGAAAACCATTTCGGTTCTGCGTACATTCTCTTTATGTCTTAATAAGGAACTATTTCCCAATTTATCAGTCCAATGTTGCAGAAAACCATTTAATTTTTGCTATTTGAATAATTTACAAGGACTGATTCCATGAAATTCACCCACTTACCGTTCAGGCTATTTTCCCTGATACTTTTTACGACTGTACTATCAGCCGGGGCTTTTGAACTTTCTCCACCTGCTTACCATAATGATTTACCGCCCAGCTATGAAGATTCCGTGGCTCATTCCACCTATACCATCCAGCTCAAGCCCGGGGAAAACAGATTCATTAGCTTCGTTGAACTTTTTGGTCGGGGCTATTACAACCTGAGAGTCAATGTAGCCAGTGATTTGAAACAGCCACATTGCCGTCTCTTTAAGCAGAGCAACGGTTATTACCGTGTTCAACTGGATAACATGATTTATGATTCAAACCTGCATTATGACGATGCCGTATTAGAGATTGGTAAACTCGTCTCTGTGAACGCCTGTCGATTCTGATCTCTGCGAAGATTGTAATGGTGGGAGCCGTATTGCTCCCTTCACAAAGGAAGCGCAGTGGTGAACTTCATCTGTTCCATGGCAAAACTGGAGGTTACATCGGTCAATCCCTCCACGGTGTTGACCAGCTCCTTATAGAAGCGATCAAATGACTGAATATCTTTTACGACAACCCTGAGCAAATAGTCGTATTCACCACTCATTCGATAGCACTCAGCAATTTCCGGAAAGCTGGCCACCACCTTGCTAAAAGACGCCAGCCATTCACTGTTGTGATGACGGGTTTTAACATGCACAAAAACAGAAACCCCTAACCCGACCTTGTCAGGATTGACCAGGGCGACACGCCTGGTGATATAGCCTTCTGCCTCCAGACGCTTAATGCGCTTCCAGCAGGGCGTTGGGGACAAACTGACTTTTTCAGCCAGCTCAGCCAACGAGGGAGTCGTATCCTCCTGCAACTCCCGTAATATGTTGCGGTCAATTTTATCCATAATGTTTTAAATGCTGTCACTGGTTAGCAGGCCCACCACATTCTGGTCACTTTGCTGCGCTTCGGGGGAACTGAACAGACGTCGACGAATCAGGGTTTCAGCCAACAGGTCACCAATAGCCAGCAGAACCGTCGTATAGGTCGTGGGGGCCGACTCCCGGTCTTCACGGCTCTCAACCACACTGGCATCCAGCACGATATCCGCCTGCTCCGCAACCGGCCCTGCCGGATCACCGGTAATGGCAATCACTTTGTTACCCATTTGCCGAATTGCCGGATAAAGCCGTAGCAGCTCCCCAGTCCTGCCACTGTACGACAACATGATAATAACGTCACCGGGGCCAATCATACTCAGATTGTCTTCCCAGGTTTCAGCGGCATTCAGTATGTGCGTAGACAAGCCTGTGGCATCAAGCGTTGCAGCGATTTTCTGCCCCACCAGGCCAGACTGCTTCATACCAAACAGGATGGCGCGTCCACGGCATTCAGCCAACAGCTCCAGGGCAGCAGTGAAGCTACCATTGATTCTGGCTTCCAGTGATTTGAGCGCTTCGATCTGTCTGGCAACACTGTTACGCATGACATCAGAAACCAGCAGGTTGTGGTCTAAATTCATGGTCCATCTCTTCTAATCATTTTCCATCAGTTTGACACAGAGATGGTGATAGATAATTGATCAGGAGCATTGATGCAAAACATTTGGATCAATGAACCTTTCAATATATTCAAGTGTCCAAACAGGTTCTTTTAACAGAAATTGGAGTCACCATGAATATTGGAAATATGGCAACAGGTTTGGCAGGGATTGGTCTGACAGCTGCCGTCAGTCTCAATACTGGTGTAGCTGACTCTTCCAATCTGACCAGGTGGCGAACCCGGACTGTTATGGCTCTTTCCGGTACCGTGGGTATCAGCTTAAGTCTGTTGCAATGCATCCGGGAAGGCAGAAACATGTCGGCCAGAACACTGGCGACACTGGCAATGAACGCTGGCGTTCTTGCATACAGTTATTTACAACCCTGGGCTGATCTTCCAGAAGAATTAATGATTTATAAGTCCGAAGCTGAATGTCATGCGGAATTCTTGAAGAATCAAGGTGAAATGAGCATGCCGCAATGTAAACCCTATCTTCATAAGGCTGAAGTTATTGAAAAGATGGTAGAGCACATAGGTCCCGGTTCGCATAGGAAGATTGCGCGGATAACCAAATACAATTGGAAAGAGTAGCTGCCGATCTTCAGCTCAGGGGGCGTGGGATTATCCAACTGTTTGTACCGCCTGCTGCCCGCAAAAGGATATGCAGTTCCTGCTTGACGGGTAGCGGGAGGCGGGCAGAACCTGTAGAAATGTGGGTATTATTTCAGGTAGACAACACCCTCAATAACCTCACATTCCAGGGCAGTCAGCATATCCCCCGGACAGGGCCCGGCAATACACTCCCCCGTTTCAATCAGAAACTGCGCACCGTGGGTAGCGCACTGTATCAGCCGCTTCTCTGAATCCAGAAATTGATCCGGCTGCCATTCAAGGTTAATCCCAAAATGTGGGCAACTGTTTTCATAGACGTATACCTGATCGCCTTTGCGTACTGCGAAGATATGTCCACGCTCATTACAGAAGCCTTTGCTACCGGGATTCTGAAGCTCATCGATAGAACACAAACGAATCATTATTTGCTTTCGGCCTCTTCTGGCAGACGAACGTCAAAAGGCATACCTCGCTGCAACACAATCTGACTGAAATAGAGATTAATGGCCTGGGAAGTGGTCAGCCCGAGTTGGCGCAGAATGTCTTCGGCCTCCTGCTTTAATGACTCATCAATTCGTGCCCGTACAGTCGTCTCTTTTGCCATAATCACTGCACCTCATGCATCTTTTTGGAATATTTCTGTAAATAGTAAAAATGATAAAAAACATCCCATGCTGCGGGAAAGCTCTACTTTACGCGCAAGCGCTATACCCTGTTATCAATCTGCCGATTGACTGTTATAGGCTGACAAAATATAACAATGTATGATGAGTTGCCATGAGAGCTTCACCAAACTTCCGTCAATGCTTTCGCAGGGTGAGCGACTCACGGCCAGCGCTTTTATCACACCAAAAGTAAAACAGGACGTTTTACGCAGTCACTAACAGGGATCATAGAGATTGAAGCTTTTGTTATGTTGAACAAGTTATCTCATTGCTTACTCTTTTTTTCATTGGCCACATCACTTCTGTTCCCCACATACAGCCTGGCTAACGAGTCAGAACGTCAGCAGATGCTGTTCACGCGCGTTGAAAAAGCACTGAAGACAGGGGACCATAAACTTTACGAGAGTTATCGATCTGAACTCAGTAATTACCCTCTGGCTCCCTACCTTGAGTACCTCAGCCTCACCAACGATCTTGATCGCATCAACCAGAGCGATATTGACCAGTTTGCCAGCCAATACCCCGATTTACCGCAAACCAGCCAGCTCCAGTACAAATGGCTGCGGCATCTGGCCAGTAACCAGCGCTGGCAATCCTATCTAGCAGCCTATCAGCAGGATGACGGCGGCCGCTATCAGTGCCTGAAAGGCGTAGCCCTGCAAGCACTGGGACAGACAGAACAGGCCTGGCTGGAGGCAAAAAGTCTCTGGCTGAAAGGCCAGTCACAACACAAGGCCTGTGATCCGTTATTCGACAGCTGGAAAACCTCTGGCGAACTCACACAAAGCCTGATTATTGCTCGCTTCTGGATGGCTGCCGAGCAAAACAACCTGTCCCTTGCCCGCTACCTGAATAAGTCCATTAAAGATACGTCTTTCAAGGTATCGACAGAGCTATTCTGGGAAGTCAACAAACACCCCGAACTGCTTCATACCGCCCGCTTCAATGGTGACCTGGAACATCAGCGGATCATTATGCTTCATGGCATCAAAAAACTGATTGCCAAAGATCTGGACCTTGCCGTCAGCACCTGGTTGGCAATGCGCAACCGCTATCCTTTTTCCCCGAAGCAGCGATCCGCTGTCGACCAGCGGATCGCCATGAAAGCGGCCAAGAACTTTGTGGACAACGCCGAAGAAATTATTGCCAGCATTGACCCCGATTTTCATTATCAAAAGGTCACCGAGTGGCGAATCAGACTGGCGCTGGCTGACCAGGACTGGGAAAGAGTCCTGATACTGTTAGAACATCTGCCAGCGGCTATCAGAAACAGCAGCCGCTGGCGCTATTGGAACGAAGTCGCCCTGCTCAAGTTTCAGGAGGCAAGCTATCAGCTGGTCGGGATGCCTCTGCCGAGCAAACCCACGCTGCTGCAAACACCGACACTGAGTGCGCTGGGCCAGGAACGGAACTTTTACGCTTTTCTGGTGGCAGACCTGAAAGGACAACCCTTTCAACTGAACCACCAGCAAAAAGCCATTCACCAGCAGGATCTGCACAGACTCAAGCAATATTACCCGGGCTTTAAACGTATTCGTGAGTGGCTGCACCATAAGCGCTTTTATAACGCCCAGATGGAACTGAACCGGATAACCCCGAGTCTGGATAAAACCCAGCAACAGTTAATTCCCTATCTCGCCCATCAATGGGAATGGCACCATCAGGCGATTATGGCCGCTGCCCGGGCAACGCTCTGGGACGACCTTAGCCTCCGCTTCCCAACACCGGACGCTGATATTTTCAGTGCGCAGGCAGAAAAACGTAAACTGGATTATCCCTGGGTTTTGGCCATTGCCCGTCAGGAAAGTGCGTTCCATCCCATGGCGCGCTCCAGCGCTGGTGCCATGGGGTTAATGCAGTTGATGCCGACAACCGCGAAACAGGCGGCTAAACAGGCCGGAATACCCTATAGAAAGAAGTCAGAACTGTTTAAACCAGAAATTAACATCGCCCTTGGAACTACCCACCTTGCCTGGTTGTCCAAACGATTTGAAGATAGCCGAATTCTGGCAACAGCGGCTTACAACGCTGGGAGTACTCCGGTGAAACGCTGGCTGAAGCAGAGAGGGCATCTGCCACTGGATATCTGGATTGAGACTATTCCCTACGATGAAACTCGTAAGTACGTCCAGAATGTCATGGCTTATCGCGTGATTTACAGTCTGCTGGAAGACCAGCCTGCACGTATGCTCTCATCTCAGGAGATGGCCTCCCTCAGTCTTAACCTGCAGGAGTCCAAGATTATTGCCCAGAGAGAGCAAGGGCAACCATGACAGGGTGCTTCGGTTTTCCGCTCAGGAAAAGTCATCAGGTTCTGATACACTGATTAGTTCTAATTTTTATTATTTGGAGAACAACGTTTATGGACAGGCGTCATAAAACCCATGCTGTTCAGGTTGGACACGTCACCATTGGCGGTGATGCTCCCATTGTGGTTCAGTCAATGACGGACACCGATACTGCGGATGTCCAGAAAACCATTGACCAGATTCGCCTGCTGGCGGATGCAGGCTCTGAAATCGTTCGCGTAACGGTGAATTCAGAGGAAGCAGCGGCCGCTATTCCGGCAATCTATGAAGGGCTGGCCAAACACAACTGCAATGTACCCATTGTCGGGGACTTCCATTACAACGGTCACCTCCTGCTGACCAAGTACGATGAAACCGCCAGGCTGCTGCACAAGTACAGAATTAACCCTGGTAATGTCGGCTTTGGCGATAAGAAGGATGACCGCTTTAATGCCATGATTGATGTCGCCATCAAATACGATAAACCGGTGCGTATCGGCGTTAACTGGGGCAGCCTCGACAAAGAGCTCTCTACCCAGCTGATGGATGAAAATGCCCGATCCGCCAACCCGAAGTCTTCCCAGGAAATCCTCCATGAAGCATTGGTCCTTTCTTCCCTGACCAGTGCCGATGCTGCGGTTAAGCGTGGTCTCGGTGCCAACAAAATCGTTATCTCCTGTAAGGTCTCCCGGGTACAGGATCTGATCAGCGTCTACCAGATGCTGGCTGATCGGTGTGAATACGCTCTGCACCTCGGATTGACCGAAGCCGGTATGGGCAGCAAGGGCATTGTGGCATCCAGTGTCGCCATGGGCATTCTTCTGCAGCATGGTATTGGCAACACTATCCGCACTTCCCTGACGCCAGAGCCCGGAGCCTCCCGCGATAAAGAGGTGATTGTCTCACAGCAGATCCTTCAGGCCCTGGATGTTCGCAGTTTTGCTCCGGAAGTAACCGCCTGTCCTGGCTGTGGTCGTACCACCAGTACGTTCTTCCGGGTTCTGACCGATGAAGTGGACGGTTTCCTGCGCAGTAAAATGGTGAACTGGCGCCACCAGTATGTCGGTGTGGAAAATATGAAAGTTGCCGTGATGGGCTGTGTGGTTAATGGTCCTGGGGAAAGCAAGCATGCCAACATTGGTATCAGTCTGCCCGGTACCGGTGAGGCACCTTCTGCCCCGGTATTTGTTGATGGTGAGAAATTCACCACATTAAAAGGCGAGAATATCGCTGAAGACTATAAGAAACTGATCGAAGAGTACGTTCAGAAAACCTATGCTCCCCGGGAACAGGTGATCGCCAGCAACTGATGATAAAAGACTGATAAATCAGCACCGCCACACTGTGGCGGTGCTACCCTCTCTTCATTTTTCCATCAGCAAAATTGACATCCATCTAATTTGCCAGCTTTGCCCTGATGGGCCTGTCACTTCATCGGAAAGACCGTTATCAGGACAAACTTAAGGTTATTTAAGGCGTCAGGGTCAGGGTATATTTTGCATCACCCGGTAAGAACGGACTGGCCTTCCCTTCCACCCAGTCCATATAGCCTGCGCTAAAGAAAGGAGAGAGCGGGTGACCACTCTGACCACCCGGCATATGAAATATAGCTTCATCTTCACGCCCGGGAGACACCACCAGCCGCTCAGATACCCCTTGATCGGCACGCTGGGCCCTGGGCATCCAGACATCGCCAGAGAGAGGTACGGCGGGCATCTCCAGCAGTCTGCCAAAGACAGGAATGGCACCACTCAATGGGTGGCGGATATCAGCGGTATTTCTCTGTCCCCAGGTGGCATTGCCCAGCTGATCTACGCCTCCCAGATCACTCACCACCTGATCCACGGTTTCGATCAGCAACTCATCCCAATTTTCGTACTGAGGACTCAACCAATGTAGCGGACGTTCTTCCAGAAGACGCCATATCATCTCGCTTTCATGGTTTAACTTCTGCATAAAGCCATCTTCTACATCCTCTTTGGCTTCTGGAGAGAGGGACAGAAAGTAGCGCCCCAGTGATGACATGATCTTCAGTTTAAGCGCATCTTTATACTCACGGACCAAACGGTAACCAACGTCGTCAGTGGCAGCCTTGCCAGACCAGTTGTTCACATAGCGATAAAACGTCTGCCGGGAAAGGTTCCCCGCCATCACGTCTTCAGTGAGTGTATCCAGCAACAACCGCCGCCAGTTATCCATATAGAGAGCACGATGATCCAGGGCAATCTCCAGCAACGCCTGTTCATCAGCACGCTCAAGTGCCATCAGCGCATCACGAATCTGTATCTGCCGGGGGCCGAGGGCATAACCCCCGTTGCCCATCTTGTCGTAGTCTGCTCCGCTTACGATACGGGCATTGGCAGTCCAGACTCGTTGATCCGCAGGGTTATATACGCGAGGATAATGCACATCCGGAAGCCAGCTGTCCCAGTTATCATCAGCCTGCTGCCAGGGCAGTGGGTAAGTGGAATCGATACCTGAACGGTCTGGAATCTGTCCGGCAACGGTCCAGCCAATATTGCCTTCACGGTCACCCACCGTAAAGTTCTGGGGTGGAATTCCACTGCGGTTGGCAATGGCCATTCCCTGTTCTGCATTGCGGGCAACTTCCAGGCTTACCAGGTTAACATTGGTCGCCTCCGGACGATGGGCAGTCCAGCGCAGGGCATATTGCGTATCGTCGTAGGCCGAATCAACCACCGGCCCCCAATGGGTGCCTGAATAGTCAACGACAACCGGCTCTTGGTCTTTGATATGGATGGTTTCAGTCCAGCGTTCAAGGGATTTCGGGCCATCATTGGTCATGTACTGGCCATCATCAATATCCAGCTCCACCAGATCAACCCAGTCACCAGCCGTATTGGTAAAGCCCCAGGCGATATGGGTATTGCTGCCAACCACAATAAACGGTGTGCCCGGTAATGTGACTCCGGTAATACTGACCCTGTCCTCTGGCTGGTCCGGGTGTGGATAACTCAAAGAAGCCCGATACCAGATGGTGGGCACCCGATGGCTCAAGTGCATATCATCCTGAATGATGGCCCCACCATGGTCCGTTAACTCTCCGGATACCGCCCAGTTGTTACTGCCAATAAGACTGTCTTCCAGCGTCGTTCCACCCAGATTGGCAAAGAGCTCTGCCTCTTTGCTGCGCAGGTCAACCAGCTCTGCCCCCGGGGTTGGCACATCCGGCAACTCACCAGGCTGCATTGGTGAGTCCCAGCGGGTTTTCAGTGGCGAAAGAAAATCGATAACAGCAGGTACGGTTACACGACTGAGGAAGCCTTTCAGGTTATCCAGTTTTACTTCATCATCATTGAGATCCATGTACATGCTGAAGATCGACAGAAAAGAGTCTTCGCTTTTCCAGGGCTCAGGCTCCACACCCAGCAACAGATATTCAAAAGGCTTCTGTCCAAGATCTTTCAGGCCATGATTGACACCATCGGTATAGGCATTCAAAAGAGCCTGATGTTCAGCGCTCATAATCTCAACCGCCTGCTGAGCGACCTTGCGGAAACGATGTTTTCTCTGACGTTTATCGTGATCCAGCGCCAGTTCACCCACCAGTTCAGACAGTTCACCCGCAGAATTGCGCCGATTCAAATCCATCTGAAAAAATCGTTCCTGGGCATGGAGATAACCGGTAGCAAAGGCAACATCCATACGATCACTGCCGGATATCAGGGGAACACCCTGAGCATCTCGCTCAATCGTAACCGCAGCATTCAGGAAGGGAGTCTTCACTTCACCCTCCAACATGGGGAGACTTTGTCGAAGAAGAACAAACGCCGTAAGAATGATCAGCAGGGATATTGATACAAGGAGAAAAAAGCCTCTCCTTAACCAGATCAGCATTGATACTACTCCATTGTTGTTATTATGTGGTTGGAAAAAATAGCACAGTTTTATCAGGCTGCCCATGGATTCATAAAACCCATACCAGAAAGACTGGTCGCATACAAATGCTCGAGATACATCGTCAGCCCTGATCAAAACAGCATCATACGCCTGCAAAAATTATCACTTGGTCCAACGTTGTAAATCCCGATAGAATACTGCTCATTTTTAATGGTGCTAACGTACTAATAATTGGTACTGCGCCTGAGTTCCCTCACCTCAACTAAAAAGGACTTGCCATGCAAACCAGCAATCGCGGCCTGAACATTCTGCTTTTATTATCGATATTTCATATCGTGACCATCACTGCCAGTAACTATCTGGTACAAATACCGTTTCAATTCTTTGGTATGCACACCACCTGGGGAGCATTCACCTTTCCGTTTATTTTCCTGGCCACGGACCTGACCGTAAGGATCTACGGGTCTGAGCAGGCCCGGAAGATCATATTTACCGCCATGTTCCCGGCTCTGCTGATCTCCTACCTGGTGTCAGTCATGTTCGTGGATGGAACCTTTCAGGGATTGGCAAGCCTGGCCAGCGTTAATGCCTTTGTCGCCAGAATTGCCGTTGCCAGCTTTGCGGCATACCTGATTGGCCAGATTCTGGATATCACCGTTTTCAACCGTTTGCGCCAAAATGCCATGTGGTGGGTAGCTCCGGCCTGTTCAACCATTGCTGGCAACCTGATTGATACCCTCAGCTTCTTCAGTCTGGCCTTTGCCGGTTCATCAGACCCCTTCATGGCAGCACACTGGATGGAAATTGCCCTGGTGGACTACGGCTACAAGCTGGCCATCAGCATGCTGTTCTTCCTGCCTATGTATGGCGTGTTGCTGAACTTCCTGGTGAACAGGTTGAATGTACCCATGCAAATGAACTCTCAACAGGCTGCATAAAAGCCTGCGTATAAAGCAAAGCCCCGTTTAACGGGGCTTTACATAAATCCTGAGAAAGATAAGCTGATTGGGAGATCGGGGGATATAAAGCAATGAGTATTTCCGTAATAGCCAATCGCCTTACTCAGGGCGCTGACCTGAAAACAGCCGTGCAGGAACTGGTTAACAAGCACCGGATTTCTGCAGGTTCACTGGTATCCTGTGTTGGCAGTCTGTCCAGAATAAACCTTCGTCTTGCTGGCGCAGAAACGACGTTAGTTACTGAGGGCTCTTTTGAAATCGTCTCTGTCATGGGAACGTTGACACCGGATCATCAGCATATCCACATGGCTGTGGCTGATGCCAAAGGGCATGTTTTTGGAGGACACCTGCTAGAAGGAAATATCGTTGATAGTACTGCTGAGGTGATTATTCACAGTTATCCACAGCTGAGCTTCTCAAGGGCTTTTGATCCATCCACAGGCTACACGGAACTTGTTATTGATAAGCACTAGTTTTTGATTAGACGTATCATCTGAAGGCTTTCAAACATTTTCTTTTTATCGTTTTCCGATAGATGCCAGGTATTCACTGTTCTGACAAAGTCTTTCTGCTGTTTATTGTCAAAAGCCCCTCCATCTTTCAGGTATTCGCTGATTCTCACCACAATTTCATCACCAAGCGCCAAAATCTTTGGCCTGACCTCAGAAGCTAAATCCCGATATTCACTATGTTCAGGATGTGTAGATAACCAGTCAGCCATATAGCGATATTGAATCGCCTTGGCAGCATCCATCTGTGCCTGAAAGAAATCAGCAATAGAGTCCGGTTGTAAACCTGCCTGCTGCGCATTGATCAATGCCTTCTCTAGCACCTGCTGTTCTCTGGCCAGATCTTCGACCGCACGATGGTTCCTGGCTTTAAATAAGGCGACATCCTGCATATAGTTCAACCGCTGGTTGATTAACTGAAAGATTCCATTCGACATTGTATCTGCAACCGCCAAGGTGGAGAGCGCCAAACAGAGCAACCCGGCTACTAGCTACTAAAAGCTTCATACTTCCCCAACAATCCTCAGAGCTTTGAACCAGTTTCATTCCCTTGATTCAGCCAGTGACACCCAGCTCATATTTAACCCAATACCTATAAATATCTGCTGGAACCAACAGTGCTTGAGACAAAGCCTAATTTGATGAATTGAAAGCGCTGTTAATCTGGAATGTTCAGTAGTGGCGAACGCAAGTCGAAAAGTCTAGCAGCTTCAGGCAAAGCTGACAGCTTCTCAGACTCAGGAAAGGACTAACAGCATCAGGCTGAAAAGAAAGGGATTGATAGGACGTTTTAACTTATTATTCTGAAGTGAATATTTACAGAGCACAATGCAAAAACCCCGACAGATTGCTCTATCGGGGTTCTCATCCTTGAGCGGACTCAAGGTAAAGATGGTGCCTGGCGATGACCTACTCTTACATGAGGAGGAGGACAAAGTAAAAGCCTGCCACTTAGTACTATAGAGTATAAAACGAACAACGCTACAACCCTTGCTATCACTGGCATTTCACGCTAATTGTAAATCCATACCAAAAATAATGTGATACGGTTTGAGTATTCAGAATCCGAATTCTGTCCGAATCAGATAAGAATAGTCTTGGGAGTTGCGTAGAGATGATAAAGAAGATCACTGAAAGCAGTGTATCAAAAATGAGTGAGAAAACCCTCAGGGATAATGAGATCCGGGGGTTCTCCTGTCAGCAGAAGAAAACCGGCAAGTTTTTCTATTACGAGTACAAATCCCCCGTTACCGGAACCAACCGCAAGCATCCTCTGGGCAGGCACGGAGAGATCACCGTCGAGCAGGCGCGAACAATGGCCAGGGCATCAGCTGGTGAGGTGGCAACCGGTAATGATCCCCAGGAACAAAAACGGGAACGGCGGAAGGAAGTTGAGAAGCAGAGGCAAAATACCCTGCGGGCTTTTATGGAGGGTGATTACCGGAGCGTGACCCCGGAGGAGACAGCGGATGTTGCACAGAAGAATATAAAAAGGCATTTCTCAAAGTGGCTGGATAAGCCCATGTCTCATATCACTGCCTTTGAAATGAAAAAATGGCTAAACAACTATCCGGGAGCCCCTTCCGGCGGTAATCGCATTATGAATGATCTTCGGGGCATTCTGACCAAAGCCGTCGCAGCTGGCTATATTGATAAAACACCGATGTCCGAAGTAAAGCGACTCAAGGAAGACAAGAGCAAGAAGAGCAAGAAGATCAAATATCTGACCCGGAAATATGAACAACAGCTAATGGCCGGTCTGGATGAATATGATGTATACCGACGAGAACTGGATGGCCAGCATAATGGCTCGTTTGCTGACCTGCTCAGGCCACTGGTGATCGTTGCCATTCATACCGGAATGCGCAAAGGCGAACTGCTCAACCTGAAGGTAAACGACATTGATTTTGCATCCGGCATAATAACCGTAGTGGGTATGGGCGACCATTCCGATGGGCAAAATCACCAGAAAAAGAAGACCCGCACCAAATCACTGCAGACTCGTTACATTCCACTGAACGACGTATCGACTACCATACTGAACGACTGGCTTGATCAGACCGGTTACACCAACCTGGTGTTTCCCAATAATTCCGGCCAGCGGGCCTGTGATAAATTTATTGACCGTCGCTGGTATAAAGCCCGAGAAGCAGCAGGACTCACCGGAAAAATCGATTTCCATGGCTTGCGCCACACCTTCGGCACCCGGCTGGCAGAACTTCGGGTGGATCTGGTAACAATTCAGGAGCTGATGGGGCATGAGTCACTGGATATCACCGCCAAGTACCTGCACACCAGCCCGGAGCGACAGCATCTGGCAATTTCGGGATTAGCGGGTTATTGAGGTTAGCACTTACGGATGCGAGTTAGGCAGATCACCGAGTCTATTGATTTTGATATGGCAAAACTCCCCAAAATTCATCATTGTTTCTTCATAAAAATGACCGACAAGGCCATCAATAAAGAAAGCCCATTCCGTGTTGTCAGCAATAGAAAACTACCGGGAATAATCAGTAGCGACAGCCAAAGCAGATGGTAATAAGCAATCCCTGACAGGAGCACTCCAACAAGAAGCATCAGCATACACAGCGCTACTGCGACCATCGGTGGAATAACCATGCCAGATTCCCGTGCCGATGAAATAATGCCCAGCCATAGCCAAAGGTCGATTAGTATAAAAACAACCAAAACGATATTGCTAAACACCGGAGTAACTCCTGGATCCTCGAGAACCAGGATTATAGACGAGTCGCATTATTCAAACACATCAGAAAACGCATCATAAGTCATATCGTACAAATCAACCTGATGGATGTGCCGTCGCACAACGTTTTCACAGGTTTCATCATCAACCTCAGTATTTTTCACGGATTTGGCAGGCACAAGGCCATGATGCGCTTTTTTATCCAGAAAATCAGAGAGCCCTGTCACCAGTTCTGGAAAAAACCGTTTTATATAATCCACAAAAAGGCGCATGGCACTCTCATTGCCCATCATCTCTGAATAACAATCGTAAAATCCAAGATTGTGCCTGATGGTATTCAAAATCATCCTGCGCCGTTTGGGCCAGCTCGCCCGGGCATACGCCTCTGGCTGCATCGTCTCAGTAATTCGCTTCCAGGTAGCCAGGGGAAATGGGGTCGGAAAACAGCACTCGCCATCATCATTGATGACTGTTACCGGGCTGCCATCAAGCGTCACATAAATATCCAGTACCGGCGCTTCGTCGGCAAAATAGTAATCCCTACTCTGGGCCACCTGGATAAGTTTCGTTCTCAGCGGCGCAGATACCCTCACCTTTTTCATCCGTTTAAGTGCTTCCTGATAGCTCAGGATACAGTCATGATCTTTGCGAATATAACCATGGCAAGAAACCTGGTTACCAACAACGGCCGGGAATACACTGTTCAGTGCTGCCGCCACTTTTGATCGAACTGGAAATAAATCACCCCAGTCCACCTCCACAGCATAGGCATAAACATACTCGCGGATTATTGGGTTCATATGAATTCCTTTTCATAACGTGAGTTCGATGCTCAGAAAGCCATAGGCAAACCTTCGGTCAGTGCTGTTACATCAATATGAGGCTTTCTGGGCTGTCGGGTAAAAGCGATTAGTCCAGCTATCAGATTCACCGCAAAATTGAAGGGTGAGCGGTGCCGAGTATGCTCTATCTGTGAAATATTCTTCAACTGGTCGTTAACACTCTCAATCACAGCCCGTTTTCGCAACATCGCTTTATCAAAGGCTCTCAGCTCTTTTGGCTTCATATTTTTCCGAACCTTCGTTATCAGATTCAGACCTTTTTCTTTTAACCAAGCAACTAATTTCTCTGATATGTATCCCTTGTCACCATAAAGCCAGCCCGTTAACTCTTCAACGAGATCAGGCACAGGCTTACGGTCATCTGTATTAGCGGTTGTCACACAAAACGACAGAATTTCCCCAAGATGGTTAATAACAAGATGAAGCTTGAAACCAAATTTCCAGCCAGTGGACGTCTTTCCTCGCTTAGCTTCTTCAGAGAACACCTTATGGCTGTTTATCCGGTGATTATCACAAACGACAATTGGCGTAGAGTCAATGAATGATAAGCCAGTGGGCTGCCCCATACATTGGGTCTTGAGATATACAGTCAATGGAATCAAGGCCTGTTTCATCAGTTCTACAAAACGATTGTAAGAAACCAGGTTCGGGAAGCAGTCAGACTTATATTTAAGATGAGATTCAGGTAATAATGCTTGAAATCCCGAAATGCACTCTGGTGGAAATGAATGATGATGGTCATTATTTCACTGAGCGACAATTTCGATATAACTGGAGGCTTATTAGCATTACAGATAAGTCGTTTATGCCATTCTGGTTCAAAAATCAGGCAGAAATCATCGATATCACAGAATACACTGGTCATAGACATGGGGCCTCCAGTTAGCTGTCTATGGTTTGGTATCTGAAAGATAGCTAAGCAGTCCGGAGGCTCCTTGTCTTTTTTACGTCGAATTCACGTTATTTACAAACACATGCCAGACCCTCTGAAAAGAGACATCAAAGCCTTCTTTGGTGATTACAAAACAGCCGTTGCAGAGGCTCGTGGGCTGCTGTTCTCCCTCAGAGCCCAACCTTATTGACCAGATGTGCGAACTGGCCCATCAGCAGTTACCAGCCAGTATTCTTAACGACAGTCACTCACTGATTATCCATAGTCGTTTTATTAATGACCTGCCGCCCCCGTTAAGAATCTATGCCGGTTGTGCCACACAGCTCTTTTCAGAAACCGATGGCGTAGACCTGGTAAAATTCATATCCGTTCCGGCAAACTGCCCCTGATGACCTACGAGGGTTTTGCAACCCAGCCCATCCCCATGCTTCGTGAACGGGTCAAAATCAATCTGCGCCAGCGTACTGTCGATTTTTTTGACTACGGCTATGGCGACTACGATCCACAACCACTCTACTGGAAGTCTCAGGTGATCGACGCCAGTTTCCACGATTATGACAAGCAGCAGTCATTCGATAAGCGCCTTTCCGGCTTGAACATTCCTGAGCTGGCTGAAGGTCATGGCCCTTCACTGGAGAATCTGACAGCCCTGCTTCGTATAAATCACGGACTGACGGATTAAAGGTTACCGGTTCTTCAAAGCACAGAGCGCCATCGCACCCTCATAATGCACAGCACGGCCAGTACAATGCCGATGATCAAAACCGTAAAAGCCGACAAGAGTGACCAGCCACACCCGATAGTAAAAGATCTATATATGGACTATATTTAGGCCATAAACAGGAGGCAGAGTGATGAGAATTGAACCGATCAGCTTCGTAAAAAAGAATGCGGCTAACTTGGACTTGGAAGAACCGATTGTCAGCAATTCCCGATAAATTGATTACCATCAATGATATCAAGGGTTAGAGGGAAAGTAGCTATTCCTGCAATCGCAGACTTTTAGTATATTATTTGGCATATATACTATTACTGTCGTGTTATTGTGCCTCTATCAAAGAATAAAGCGCTTGCTGAAAAATTGATCTCGCTGGTCTCGAAAGAAGCTGCAAAGATTCCGGATTTTTGACCAAAAAACAACCATGCGAAAATCTCTCTGCATGATGCCGTCATGTGCGGTCTTGCTGTCATGCATCTGAAATATCCATCGTTGCTTAAGTTTGACCAAGACTGCCTGAATGATGCTGATAAGCTCCATAACCTGAAATCCCTTTATGGTGTTGAGCAAGTTCCCAGTGATTCGCGCCTTCGTGAACTGCTTGACCCCATTGAGGCCCGCTATTTTCGGAAGTTTTTTACCATTTTGTTTGCCTATGTTCAGCGCTCCGGCTGACTCAAACAATTTGAGTATTTTGAGGAAGGTTATCTCGCTCCTATTGATGGAACAGGGCATTTTGCTTCTGGAACCATCCATTGCCCTGAGTGCTGTGTGAAAAAACCGGATAGCAAAAATCCCCAGTACTACCATCAGTTGCTGGCTTGCTGTCTGGTTAAACCGGGTAAGAAGGAAGTACTACCTTTGATGCCGGAACCCATCATTCAGCAGGTAGATGCCTCAAAAAACGACTGTGAGCAAACAGCTCTCAAAAGACTTCTGGCGAACATTGCCAGAGAGCACCCGCACCTGAAACTGGTGCTCAACTTTGACGATTTATACTCCGATGGACCCACGATAAAGCTGGTTAAATCCTATAACTACAGCTTCATCATGGTTGCGAAGGACACCAGTCACCTATCACTTTATGAAGAAGTGGATGAGCTGGACATAGCGAACAATGTTGTTCGCCATGGGTATACCGACGAAGATGGCTATCGACACTGGTTCCGGTTCGTCAATGGAGTTCCCATCAATAAGTCTCATAAAGAGATATTGGTCAACTACCTTGAGTACGTAGAAATCAGTCCCAAAGGAAAGAAATACACCAACACTTGGGTTACTGATATTTACATTACCCTTGAAAACGTGACCAAAGTCATGCGAGGAGCACGCGCCAAGTGGAAAATTGAGAACGAAACGTTTAACACACTGAAAACACAAGGGTACAACCTGGAACACAATTACGGGCACGGAGAGATGCATCTGGCGACAAACTTTGCCAGCTTGACATTTACCGCTTTTCTCATTGATCAGATAGAGCAGCTTGCCTGCCCTCTTTTCCAAAAAGCGTTGTCGGTATCGAAATCAAAAAAATCGCTCTGGCATGGGATAAGGGGGCTGTTTGACTGGTTTATTATCGGCTCATGGACCGAACTGTTAACAGCAATAACTGTGGGTAAGAGTATCAGCCTGAAAACGCTTATGGTGGATACAACTTAGCCTCTCAGTATTCTTGTGTTTTCAGTGTTCGGTGTGTCTACAAAGTAATCAGGAACTCTGTCTTCATACGGAGTGGGGTATTTCATCCATAAATATTCTGCTTGGATAATACAATATTATACTACCCAAGACGTATAGTTGCCGGGAATTGCTGCACTATTTCAATGGTAATAACCTCGCTATCACTGAGCTTGGGCTCATAGCCACGAGTACGTATAGGTGTGGGAAAAAGCTTTTGGAATAAATCATCAATCAGACAAAAGACATTAATGATAAACTCTTCTTCAGGCATGACTGTCACCGGCTATTAAGCAATCTGTTTTAGAGGGCAGGTTGGTTAAGGTGTAGTCATGCCTTATGTGATGTCAAAAGTCGGCCTTCGCGTATATATTATGCTTGGATAATACAATGTTATACGACTTAAGGCGTATGGTTGTCGGGAATTGCTGGCTCGGGCACATGTGCCCAAAAACCACAGCCATCTCCCGGTTAACCGAAACCACCCAACTGAATACCCGCAGGATTATTAATCATCTGATTGATGAGCTGGATTTGAAAGGAGACGACCAATGAACCTCTCCGATATAGCCGATCAATATGCAGACCATTTCCTGGAGAAATACAGTCAACGTTTTCTACCCAGCCAACTCAAGGCGCTCAACGCCATACGGGGTTGTCGAACCCCGGCTTCAGGCATGACGCTGCTGGAATGCAACGGCTGCCAATTCCAGGAACAAAAACCATTGTCCTGTGGACATCGACACTGCAATCGCTGTCAGAACACCGATACCAGCGAATGGTTGCAACGGCAAAGACAGAAACTGTTGCCCGTTGAATACTTTATGGTGACCTTCACCTTACCAGCGCAACTGCGGGCTCTGGCTTGGCAACATCAACGACAGGTGTACGATTTACTGTTCAGAACAGCGGCTGATAACCTGAAACAGTTTGGAGCCAATGACAAAAAACTGGATGCTGACCTGGGAATGACCGGCGTCCTGCACACCCACAGCCGACGGCTGGATTACCATCCCCATATACATTTTGTAGTGCTCGGTGGTGGCATCAATACCCGACGAAAAGAGTGGCGCAAACTCACCGGTCACTATCTTTTCAATGGCAAGAGTCTGTCCATGGTCTTTCGAGCCAGACTCCTTCGCGCCCTGGACGAACAGGGACTACTATCACTAAGCCTGAAAACAAGGCTGCCCAAAGAGTGGGTCGTCAATTGCAAACGGGTGGGCAAAGGATTACCAGCACTTGAATATCTATCCCGGTATCTGTACCGGGGCGTGATCAGCGATAACAATATCCTGGCCAGCAAACGGGGAAAGGTGACCTTCTCTTACCTCAACAGTGAAACCGGCAAAAAGGAGACGCGAACCCTGCCAGGAGAAGACTTCCTGTGGCTGGTACTGAAACATGTATTACCCAGGCGATTTCGACGATCGCGGGATTATGGATTTTTACACAGCAACGCCAAAAAACAATTATCACTGGTGCAACTGGTTTTACACGTCATGGTCAAAGCAGTAGAACCCGTGATTCGTCCGCAATTCACATGCAGGCATTGCGGCGCAGCGATGAAGCACATTGCGTTCAGCTTCCTGAAACCGACCTGAGTTGCCACAGCAACAAATACCGCCATTCACAAACAGGGAGAAAAAGTAAGCTCAGCCAGACAGATATGACATACCCCAGACTACCGTAATGCAGTGGTCGGGAGACACTCATCCTGAATAAATAGCGTTAAGCAAAAACGCTCTGTTTCAAGATCCGCCAGAAAAGTAAACTTCAATAGACCTTCCTCGCCAGAATTCAACCCAGGCTTGTGCAACAACAGGATAAGATTGCGGCTGGGCGCAATCTATCCTTATTCGTTTTTTTATGTTTGCTATTCTGCCCAGGAAGTATCGATCATGCGAGGATCGTCGATCCGCTGGCCGAAGCAGTTGTAGTGATCTTCCGTGACTTGTTTGAAGACAAAGGGCTCGAACAGCATTCGGTAGGCTTTTGTTTTAGTGCCGGTCGCATTTTGCCGGAACATGCTTTCGATAAACTGTTCCTGTTCAAGTTTTTTCAAGCATTCACTGACTCAGTGCCGGGTTATGCCAACCATATCACCAAGGATTTTCTGACTGGGCCAGCACTCACCTTCACTGTTGGCAAATGTGGCCAAAACAATCAGCAGCAGCCGTTGAGTTGGCAGTAGGCTTGCCATCTCATCGGTAAGTATTTTCACCCTCAACAATCTCATCACTCCGATTGTGTACGCGAACGAAATCATGGCTATACTATCCCCTGAGCCATTACTCGCTGAGTGACGGCTCGTTGATTCGAGAGAAACCCGGTTAGGAGTGCCACCTCCGTCTGAGCCGGGTTTTTTCTTGCATGTCAGAAACATAGACTCTGTTAAAAAATAGGCTAAAAAGGGGGGCGTATACACGATAGGGCTGTTCGATATGAAGCGGCAAAATAATCGAGGTCTCGACACAAACAAGATTAAAGAACAGTATCAAAGAACAAGTTGCGCAATGCGGCCTGCGTCGGTGAACATAATCGGGATAGGGCAGAGTCTCACAACTCTGCTCCTCCCACAACACCGGCCATACGGATCACGTAGCACGGTGTTTCAAATCTACTCTGTATTCATCTTGCCGCCAATTCTGGCAGCCCGAGGTTCTTGAAATATCTATTCGGCAATGCTTGAGTTAGTGTCGGACTACCACTCAACCTATGGAATTTGCTGTCTCACTCTTCCTGCATAATCTGGGCAATAGTCTGCTGTATCAGTCGGTCAAGTACGGTAGGAATACCCAGCTTGCGTTTGCGGCCATCCGGTTTTGGGATTTCCACCCGCAGCACGGGCCTGGGTTGGTAGGCTCCTTCTGCCAGTTGCTGCCGAATCTTTGGCCAGTGTTGTTTCAGGAAGTCTGGAAGTTCATCAACGGTCATGCCATCGATACCTGCGGCTCCTTTATTATGTTGAACCTGTTTCAGTGCACGTACCAGATTATTCCTGTCCAGTACCCGCAACATCAAAGATGAACAAAAGATGCTTTTTTACAGTGAAGAGTGGTTCAATCGGGTCTCCCTCCGGTTCACCCTCTGGTGTATCCAGAGACAACGACAGTTGTCTAACAGATGCCATCCGAAATCACTTCCCCGATGATTACTTTCCACGATTTGTTCTGGCCTTCAGTGGCCAGAGACCACCTACGCGGTAACTGCTCCTGCGTTACTCTAGCTCCTGCATCCATGCAGTCGTATGCCGTCTGCTGATAGGGCTATGGATAGCCCGTATGCCGAAAATGCAGGAGCAATTTTCGGTCTTCTGCATTGCGGGCACGCAGAACTGCCCCTGTGTCAGTATTCGTTATGCTGCTTCTTACCGCCGGGTTTGATCTAATTTTTCAGCCATCCATGTTTTTACTATTGCTTGCCTAGCAACCCCTAGCCTGGCTGCTTCTCTATCAAGGGCATTGATCATCCATATTGGGAAGTCAATGTTAACACGCTTTGTATCAAGGTCAGGCCGATGGCCTTTATCCCACTGAACTACATCATCAATTTTATCGCTGCCTTCATCAAAGGCTTTGTCGAAATCTTCAGTTTTCATAGCAAGTAATCTCCTTTGTTCTGGAACGACGAACTGAAATAACCCTGATGTTATCTCCTCGTAGCGTGTAAACTGCTGTCCAGTGTTTACCTTTATACCGTGCAATCATGAGGAATCGTTCTTCTCCTGCAAGACTTGCAGGAAAGACAATTTTTGACTCATCCTCCCATAAGTTTTGAGCTTCATCGAAGTCAATTCCATGCTTGTCAAAATTAGCCATACTTTTATTTTGATCATATTCAAACACGTGTTTTTGACACCTGAACTTATATATAGGTATCAATTATATACCATTTTGATGATAGATATAGCAGCACCCAGCCAAGCAGGGATTTTCTTAGCTCTGTAATGACCTGTAAGATCGGATGGCCTCTCGTTCGACGGCGCAGTTGTTTGACGGTCGCTGTCAGTTTGGCTGAACGCCGACTATCGCTGACAGCAAACCCCACTAAAAGCAAGGTTGTGAAAGGCCACTGAAGCCGGGCTACTGAGTTTTACCTTCACAGGGAAGAGAATCCGCTGGTCACAAAAGGGCCTGCATCGCTTTAAGCAAAAATCCTCAAACTCCCCAGCCGCAGCTGGGGAGTGTCAATGGATTACCGACTACGAAAGCTTGCCAAATATATCAGGGGCTGGATGGGTTATTTTAGGATAACCGAATATTACCGCCCCATACCGCGACTGGACCAATGGATACGTCGGCGCATCCGTTGCTGTTTTATCAAGCAGTGACGTAAGCCGAAAACCCGTTATATAAATCTGATCAAGTTAGGCGTTGACCATATCAAAGCCGCCTCGATCGCAGCCAGTAGCAAAGGGTATTACCGGTTAGCCAAAACCTTTGCAGTGCAGCAGTCATTGAACGACAGCTTTCTTGCAAACCTTGGACTTGTTTCACTGAAAGACTTATAGATCAGGTTTCACCATCCTCGGTGAATCGCGTAGTGCGAACCCGCACGCTACGTGGGGTGGGGGGCTGGAGGTTAGAATCCTCCGGCCACCCGATTTATACGCATGTTGACTCAGTGCTTCAGGCTCATATTTTTGGAATCATTTTCAATGCTTCATTTTTTTCTTCATAAAGTGCATATGACACAACTGTGCTCTTCGAAGCCATCATTGCTAATCCAGGCCCGATCTCACTTTGGTTTTTACGTATTCTATCTTTAGCTGCATAAGTTGATTTTAACCTTTTATAAACATCTTCCCATCAAGCGAAACCATACTTTTTCTTCAATCTCTTTTTTATATCTTGGAATTGTTCTTTGCTTGTTTCACCATCAATCGATACGAGAACACTTGCCCATATCATTTTCCTGTGAAGTTGATTTGGCTTCCATTCATTCTGCTTAAGCTCTTTTGCAATATCTGGATGAACAAGCAGATACCCATTACTGATCATTCTCTCAACCCATAAAGGCTCAGCTAGCGCAACACATTGGGATTTTTCTTCTGATGAAAGGTGAGCAATTTCTTTTGACCAGTTATTTGGATTTTGTATTTTTGATAACTGCTTTGAAATATTTTCTATGTTCATATTTTGCTCATGTGTATAACGCATGCGTGTGGGGCGCTTCCGCAAGCGGCGTCCCAGCCAGCTTGCTGGCGACACCACGCACTTGTTGAACCAAGCCGCTAACGCGGCAAAAAATACCGTTCATTCCAGCCACCCCACCATTTCCAATACTTCCTGATATCTGTACCACTTGGGCGCGGCTTATATGAGCTGGATTTGAAAGGAGACGACCAATGAACCTCTCCGATATAGCCGATCAATATGCCGACCGTTTCCTGGAGAAATACAGTCAACGTCTTCTACCCAGCCAACTCAAAGCGCTCAACGCCATACGGGGTTGTCGAACCCCGGCTTCAGGCATGACGCTGCTGGAATGCAACGGCTGCCAATTCCGGGAGCAAAAACCATTGTCCTGTGGACATCGTCACTGCAATCGCTGTCAGAACACCGATACCAGCGAATGGTTGCAACGGCAAAGACAGAAACTGTTGCCCGTTGAATACTTTATGGTGACCTTCACCTTACCAGCGCAACTGCGGGCTCTGGCTTGGCAACATCAACGACAGGTGTACGATTTACTGTTCAGAACAGCGGCTGATACCCTGAAACAGTTTGGAGCCAATAGCAAAAAACTGGATGCTGACCTGGGAATGACCGGCGTCCTGCACACCCACAACCGACGGCTGGATTACCATCCCCATATACACTTTGTCGTGCCCGGTGGCGGAATCAATACTCGACGAAAAGAGTGGCGCAAACTCACAGGTCACTATCTTTTCAATGGCAAGAACCTGGCCATGGTCTTTCGAACCGGACTCCTTCGCGCCCTGGACGAACAGGGACTACTATCACCGAGCCTGAAAACAAGGCTGCCCAAAGAGTCGGCCGTCAATTGCAAACGGGTGGGCAAAGGATTACCGGCACTTGAATATCTATCCCGGTATCTGTACCGGGGCGTGATCAGCGACAACAACATCCTGGCCAGCAAACGGGGAAAGGTGACCTTCTCTTACCTCAACAGTGAAACCGGCAAAAAAGAGACGCGAACCCTGCCAGGAGAAGACTTCCTGTGGCTGGTACTGAAACATGTATTACCCAGGCGATTTCGACGATCGCGGGATTATGGATTTTTACACAGCAACGCAAAAAAACAATTATCACTGGTACAACTGGTTTTACACGTCATGGTCAAAGCAGTAGAACCCGTGATTCGTCCGCAATTCAAATGCAGGCATTGCGGCGCAGCGATGAAGCACATTGCCAGCAATTCCCGTTGAATCCTGGAGCTCCACCGCCACATAGCATACAGAGGAGGCAATAAAAACTCACCCGCACAATTTATCGACTAAAATTGATCCTTACTAAATCATCGTCGTCGGATCGATTATGGGTGCTGCCATACAGAAAAAAGTCAGGCAATTCAG
>NZ_PJPV01000135.1 GCF_002864045.1 Endozoicomonas acroporae | reverse complement strand
TTACAGTAATATGCCTTTACTGGGTGCTGAATAGTTACGTCTGGGGATTGCACAGACACAGGCTTTGGAAAATCTGCCTCTCAGTGTTGCCAGTGTGGCCCGGGTAATACCGGATATTCAGTCACTCTGTTCCGGCAGTACCACCAGCTTGCATGAGCTGAAAACGCGGGTTAATGCCACCACTGATCAACAACTCCGCAAGCAACAACTGGCGGCATTATCGGCGTTTATTGCCGGGGAAACCTTTTATCAGCTGGTTAAGGATCACCCGACGGCCAGGGCCATGCAGCAACTGTTTGAAGAGCTGTGCCAGGAGCAGCCGGACCGGAAAATCATCGTACGCAGCTCCGGTGCCAGAGAAGATGGCTACGGTGACGCCCAGGCCGGCAAGTACGAATCACTGGTGCACGGAGAGGATGATATTGTTCGCACCTGCCTGAAGGTGCTGGCTTCCGGTTATCGCCCGGAAGTTTGCGCCTCGACCATGCCCGCCCCGATGGCCCTGGTCATGCAACACTGTGTGGACTGTCGGTTTGGCGGTGTGGCAATGAGCTATACCGGCTTTAAAGATAACAGAGTACAAATTGAGTTTGTGCCCGGACAACCCAAAGGGGCGGTTGCCGGTCAATTTGGTATTACCCCGCACCGATACACCATATCCCGTGGCCATAACATCACCCCAGTTTACACGGCAGGCAATGTTACCAGTACGTTTGTACTTGACCCGCAGGGCAACAACACTGCTGCAGAAAGACTGGCACCCATTGCTGACGGGCAGTCGCAAACACTGCCAGAGTCGTCAGTTAGGCAGCTTTATCGCTATATCGAACAGCTGGAAAACCTGCTCGGTTGCCCGGTGGATGTTGAGTTTGCCATTAACCACCAGGGCGAAGTGGTCATCCTTCAGGTTCGCCCAATGACACGCCTTTGCGGGGGCAGGCAATTTTCCGCCGCCAGGCCTGCGGAGTTTATCTGTTCTGGCAGGCTGGTGAGTGAAGGGTTGTGCCAGGGGCCGTTGATCCGGTTACAGCCCGGTGAGTCCAGCCGTCACATCCCCCAGGGGGCCATTATTATGGCACCACACTGTGAACTGTGGATGCTGGCACCGGAGGTTCTGGCTAAGGCAGGCGGCTTTGTTTTCCAGCAGGGAGGCAGTGGCGACCATGTGGCCATTACCCTGCTCCAGGCCGGTAAACCCTGTGTTGTTACCGGTACTGACGAGGCAGCGGGTGAAGGTCTTGAGGGACAGCAAGTGACCCTGGTTTGTGGCCAGTTTGACCAACAGTCCGGTGCTTTTTTACTGGCCGGCAGCCAGGTTGATCAGTTTGCAGAGAGTATGTTGCCGACAGTCAGCGGTGATTTCAGTACCGCTATCGCCTATACCGACCAATGGCAGCCAGCAGAGCACAGTCCAATGAGGGTTGATGAGCAATTCCGGGAGTTGAACCGGTTAAATGGCCTGTTACTCCACTATTTCAGCCGTGATCGTCTATTGAACCAGTGTCTGTCATCGGATAATAATCTGCTGTTAAGCATGTCGCCCCAGCGGGCAGAGGTATTGCTGAAGCTGGAAGAAGAGATTGCCCATCTACTGGCAGATACTGACGCGTTGTTGCTCGGTTATGAACAGTACTTACTCACCGGCGCAAAAGGGGAAGAAACCACTGAAAAAATTACTACTGCCCTGGCCAGCCTGGAGGTATTGAAAGGTCGGGTTAACCAAATACAGAAACGTGTGGCAACACAGCTGGTAGCAGTAACTGCGGGGCTGACTACCGCGCAGGAACTGCTGCCTGACCCGGTCTGTTTCCGTCAGTGGCGAATGGACTGCGTGGCATTACGGGATTCGTTGCTGCAGCTGAGTTTGCCACGGCAAGCGGATGAAGTGGATTCCATTCACGATATCGTCTTTCTGATTCACCAATGGTTTGTGGATATGCTCGGTGATATTGCCGTAGCTTCCGGGCAGGGAGAAACAATTAAAAAATCCAAAAAGGTGACCATGGTTAATTTCCCGTCACCGCACAGCGCAGACATGCTTGGAGATAAATGTGCTACTGCTCTTGAGGAATACGGTGTGCACAATACTGTATTGAATATGGACGGTGTGTGCATTATCAATACGAAAATCAAATATCATAAAGGAGTCATTGAGGTTATTGAAAATGGACCCGGTGGCAAAGGCAGAACCCTAAAGATCAGGATGGTTGATGACTTCAGGTCGGCAAGTGACTTGGAATCCGGCGCTTGGCTGGAGGGGAAACTCAAGCGTTTCTTTGAGCTGGCGTTATTGATGAATGCAGTGGCAAAATCCCACCCCGGGCAAAGCTGCGATATCGCAATTAACGAATCAATTGGAGAGATCGTCTGTGAAATTAGCAGGGTGCCATCAATAAACCAGCTGCAGGATCAATTACTCACAGCAATAAAACTGTTAAATAAAAGTACAAATGAAGATATGTGCTTTTCCCGACCAGTGTCTGGCATGCCATTAATTAACAACTTTACCGAGCTAAAGTCGCATATAGGCAATCTGGATAGAGAGGATGATCAGTGGATTTTAAGGTCCAGACTTTTTGATATCGGGTCCGACCGTTTATTCAAGGAAATATCAGATCTACTATGCTCTCTTTTTGGTGCAGGAAAAAAAAGTAACATCATCAGGTTTGCCAGCCGGATGTCTGAGAAGAAACATGAATCGCCTGAACTTTCAGATGACGATTTCACCTATAACCAGGAATGCATACAGACTTTTCTTATTGTACGTCCGCAAGTGATAATTTCCCAGATCAAAGCAAAGACAGACTGGCTGAGTAATAAACAGCTGATGCTACCACTGGTCAAATTAAATGGACGGTTGCTTGAATATCTGTCCTGTGAATTAAAGCAGGACAGAGAGATTGTCTTGAATGCAGCTGCCCACGCCCCGGAGGCATTACTGCACGCCGATGAGAAGTTCTGGGATGATCCGGAAGTGCTAAGAGCGGCAGCTAACGCCTGCAAAGATGACTTTATCATAGCGGTTCAGCAAATGAGCCGAAAAAAACTCGTCAAAAACGCTATGTTACAACTACTAGCTTATCCAATCACTCCTCCTCTTGGGTATTTTGAGTGGGAGCCCTACGGTGATGACAAGTCAATAATGCATGGATTGGTAAAAAATGGTGAACCTGAACTGATGTCTAAAGCCCTCTCTGAAGCCCTGAGAGATGACACAGATTTTTTTAACAAGGCGAAAGATATTAATAAGACGGTTATTCGTTACGCTTCTGAGCGGATACGTAATGATTATGGGATGGTGTAGCTTCAGTAGTAATCCGAATAACATCCTTGCCCGATCACACTGGAAAATTCTCCGGAACATCCTGTTCCGGGGAGTCCAGCAGTTCAACATCAGCCGGTAACTTTGATAGCTGCTAACACAATAGAGTGCGGTCCCGGGAGCCTGTCCGAAAATGGCCACCATAGTAAGGATTACGAGAAACTGAGGTTGAAATTTCTGACTCTCAGAAGAGTAGCAGGGCTATTTGAAGCAGGAGAATTTTGACCAACTTATCGAAACTGGACGCATGAAGGAGCCTCTTGAAATTGATGTAATCAGCACTTCCCATGACCTTGATCATTGCTGTTCAGAAATGCTCTGGTATGGTGACGGCACCATTGCCACCCTCTAACCATGGGCAGCACAATCTGGCCCATCGCCTGTGTTGAAGCTTCTCACCATAGCTCAGGTTTTGACTCGTCACTTCGCCTTGTCTCACAGGCCACAATGACTTGCCCGCGCTCATTGTTAGCAGGCGGCAATGGTAAGTAGTTAACCAAATGAAATCATATTTTCCATTTGGTTAACTACTTATGAGTGTTCAATAGAGGAGTCGTTATGAATACCCTGGATATGACCAAGCCCCCGGAAAAATCGTCGGTACAGGGTACTGGTCCGGTGGTGACCCGCAAGCCGGTTTATCAGAATTCTTTGCCCCCGTGTAATCACACCTGCCCGGCGGGGAATGATATCCAGGGTGCTTTGGCACTGGCTCAGGAAGGGCGCTTTGAACAAGCCTGGCGCACATTCATGAACAACAACCCGCTGCCGGCAACCCATGGTCGAATCTGTTATCACCCCTGTGAAGATGGCTGCAGTCGTGTGCAAGTGGACGACGGTGTAAGTATTCATGCCATCGAGCGCTTCCTGGGGGATATGGCCATTGAGCAGAACTGGCCTATGCCGACGCCCAAAAGCGAGACCGGGAAAAAGGTTCTGGTCGTTGGTGCCGGTCCTTCCGGTCTGAGTGCCGCTTATCATTTGCGCCTGCTGGGGCATACCGTTGAAATACGTGAAGCTGCACCGATTGCCGGTGGCATGATGCAGTTTGGTATTCCCGCGTACCGTTTGCCACGGGACGTGCTTGCCGCCGAGATTGCCCGTATTGAATCCATGGGGATCTCGATCACCCTGAATCATCGGGTAGAAGACCTGTTGGCAGAAAAACAGGAAGGTGAGTTTGATGCGGTTTACCTGGCCATTGGTGCACACATTGGCAAGCAGGTTGATATTCCTGCCCGTGATGCTGGCAAAGTGCTGGATGCGGTCAGCTTCCTGCGGGAAACCGGCGTGGGCGAACAGCCGGTGCTGGGTCGTCGGGTAGCAGTATACGGCGGTGGTAATACGGCGATGGATGCCGCACGCACGGTAAAAAGAATGGGTGTGGATGAGGCCATGATCATCTATCGCCGGGACCGTGATCACATGCCCGCCCACCGTTTTGAAGCGGATGAAGCCGAGGCAGAAGGCGTCAATATCCACTGGTTGCGAACCATCCAGAATATTGAAGGCAGTGAATTTAACGTTGAGATTATGGAGATCGGTGATGATGGTCGTCCACATCCAACCGGCCGCTTTGAAACGCTGGCGGTGGATTCCCTGATTCTGGCCCTGGGTCAGGATGTGGAAAGAGACATGCTGGACAGAGTACCCGGTCTGGAATTTGATCGCTGGGGCTCACTGACCGTTGATGACCAAATGATGACCGGCTGTGCAGGTATTTTTGCCGGTGGCGATATGGTGCCGTCTGATCGTACTGCCACCATTGCGGTGGGGCACGGCAAGAAAGCGGCCCGCTTTATGGATAGCTGGCTGACCGGTAAAAAAGTGGATGAGATCACCGTAAAACACCTGGTGGACTTTGACGGATTGCATCTCTGGTACCGTACCCGGGCCGATCGTCAGCATGAGCATGCGCTCAGTGTGGCCCAGCGTAATGACTTCAGTGAAGTGGTTCATGGTCTCAGTGAGGCCCAGGTTCGTTTCGAGGCCAGTCGCTGTTTCTCCTGCGGTAACTGTTTTGAGTGTGATGGCTGCTTCGGAGCCTGCCCGGAAGGTGCCATTACCAAGCTGGGTAAAGGTGAGGGCTACCAGGTTAACCATGAACTCTGTACCGGCTGCCTGGCCTGCTACCGTCAGTGTCCATGCCATGCTATCGAGATGCAGGCTGTGCAACAAAACGTCTCACTGCCCGTCATGGCGGCTCAAATGGAGGTACGGTAATGTCTCAGCCGAAAGAACAGCCGGTTCAAGTCACCATTGATGGTAATGAGGCAGCTGCTTACGTTGCGTATCGGACCAACGAAGTCTGTGCCATCTATCCTATTACTCCGTCGTCCAATATGGCGGAGCTGGCAGAACAGTGGTCGGCCGAAGGCATCAAAAATATCTGGGGCGGCAGACCCCATGTAGCCCAGATGCAGAGTGAGGCCGGTGCTGCCGGTGCGGTTCATGGATCACTGCAGACCGGGGCGCTGACCACCACCTTCACCGCCTCCCAGGGGCTGATGCTGATGCTGCCCAATATGTATAAGATCGCTGGGGAACTGACGCCGACGGTGTTCTACATTGCAGCACGCTCACTGGCGACCCAGGGGTTGTCTATCTTTGGCGACCATCAGGATGTGATGGCGGCAAGAAGTACCGGCTTTGCCATGCTGGCCGCCAGTTCGGTTCAGGAGGCCCATGACCTGGCTCTGATTGCCCAGGCGACGACACTGGAATCCCGGGTGCCTTTTATGCACTTCTTTGATGGTTTCCGTACCTCCCACGAGATTAACAAGATCGCCCTGCTGCCTGATGCGGTGATCCGGGCGATGATTGACGATCAATTGGTACACGATCACCGTCGTCGGGCTCTGAATCCGGAACATCCGGTCATTCGCGGCACGGCACAGAACCCGGATGTTTACTTCCAGGCCCGGGAAAGTGCCAATCCTTTCTATGAAAAAACACCGGATATTGTTGCCGCCTGCATGGCGCGTTTTGCCGACCTGACCGGCCGCCATTACCAGCCTTTCAGCTGGTTTGGACCAGAGCATGCCAAACGTCTGATCATTGTTATGGGCTCTGGTGCCGAAACGGTCAAGATGACCCTGGCCGCTATGAATCGGGAACTGCCGGAAGACGACCAGGTGGCGATGATTCAGGTTCGGCTCTATCGACCATTCTCAGCGGAGCGATTCCTCCATCTTCTGCCGGAATCGGTCACCGACATTGCCGTACTGGACCGCACCAAAGAGCCCGGGGCCAGCGGTGAACCGCTCTATCAGGACGTGATTACGGTACTGTCCGAAGGCTATATAAGTGACCGGCTGAAGAAAATGCCGCGAGTCATCGGTGGTCGTTATGGTCTTTCCAGCAAGGAGTTCACCCCTGCCATGGTGAAGGCGGTGTATGACGAGCTGGTGAAGGAAAAGCCGAAGAATCACTTTACCGTTGGTATTTACGACGATGTGATGGGCACCAGCCTGGACTACGACGCGTCGTTTATTATCGAAGATCGTGACAGTGTCCGGGCGATGTTCTTCGGTCTTGGGGCCGATGGTACCGTCGGTGCCAATAAGAACTCCGTGAAGATTATCGGCAGTGATCCGCAGCTGAATGCCCAGGCTTACTTCGTTTACGATTCTAAAAAATCGGGTTCACAAACCATTTCTCACCTGCGATTTGGCCGACAGCCCATTGAAGCCCCTTATCTGATTCAGTCTGCCAGTTTTGTTGCCTGTCATCAGTTCAACTTTCTGGAGAAAACCGATGTGCTTGCCAATATCGAAGAGGGCGGTGTTTTCCTGCTGAACAGTCCCTATCGGCCGGATGATGTCTGGGACCATCTGCCACGGCGTGTGCAGGAACAGTTGATTCAGAAGAAGCTGAAGTTCCATGTGATCGACGGCGCTGCCGTGGCCAAATCTGCCGGTATGGGTAACCGAACCAATACCATTATGCAGACCTGCTTCTTTGCCCTGTCCGGTGTTCTGCCCAGGGATGAGGCCATTGCCCGTATCAAGCAGGCGATTGACAAGACCTACCGACGCAAAGGTACGGATGTTGTTGAGCGAAACTTCCGGGCGGTGGATCAGACTCTGGAACATCTCTACGCCGTAAACATCCCTTCAGATATCGCGCATGCCGATTTACCCGGTGAAACGTCTGTAGAGAAGCCGGTAGTTTCTCAGCAGGCACCTGACTTTGTTAAAGAAGTCACCAGCCGTATGATTAGTGGACAGGGTGACCTGATCCCGGTCAGTCAGATACCCGTGGATGGTACCTGGCCAAGCGGCACAACCCGCTGGGAAAAACGCAATATTGCCCTGCAGATTCCGGTCTGGGATGAAGAGGCCTGTATCCAGTGCGGCAACTGCAGTATGGTCTGCCCCCATGCGGCTATCCGTGCGAAGTTCTACCATCAGGCCAGCCTGGTGAATGCACCGGAGGAGTTTAAGTCAGCAGCCATCAGCGCTCGTGGGTTCCCGGAAACCCGCTACACACTGCAGTGCTACCCGGAGGATTGCACCGGTTGTGGTCTCTGTGTGGCAGCGTGCCCGGTTCGTAATCCCAAAAAGAGTGGTGATCGCGCCATCAATATGATGGACAAGGAGCCGGTACTGGCGCAGGAAAAACAGAATCTGTCGTTTTTTGAGCAGCTGCCTGTAAATGATCGCCGTCAGGTGGATTTCTCCACTGTGCGAGGAGTCCAGTTCCTTGAACCTTTATTTGAGTTCTCCGGTGCCTGTGGTGGTTGCGGTGAAACGCCCTACCTGAAACTGCTGACCCAGCTGTTTGGTGATCGTCTGCTGGTGGCCAATGCCACCGGTTGCTCTTCCATTTATGGTGGTAACCTGCCAACCACACCATGGTCAAAAAATGCTGAAGGGCGTGGACCTGCCTGGGCCAACTCGCTTTTTGAAGACAATGCCGAGTTTGGCTTTGGTTTCCGTCTGTCCAGTGACCATCAGGCGGAGCAGGCGATGCTGGAGCTGGCATCTTTCCGGGAACTGCTGGGGGCTGAGCTTGTGGATGCGATCATCCATGCACCTCAGTTGAATGATACTGATGTACAAAATCAGCGAGAGCGACTGCAGCAGGTGCAGGAAAAACTTGCACAGGTAGAAACACCAGCAGCACAAAGCCTCAAGGTTGTGCTGGACCGTTTGTTGAAACGTGTCGTCTGGATTGTTGGCGGTGACGGCTGGGCTTACGACATTGGCTCTGGTGGCCTTGATCATGTGCTGGCCAGTGGCCGTAACGTCAATGTGCTGGTAATGGACACCGAAGTCTATTCCAATACCGGTGGTCAGGCGTCAAAATCCACGCCGATGGGTGCGGTGGCAAAATTTGCGGTGGCAGGTAAGCGGTCCGCCAAAAAAGATGTTGCGCTGCAGGCCATTGATTATGGCAATGTTTATGTGGCCCGGATTGCCATGGGAGCCAGCCCGCAGCAGACACTGCAGGCCATTCGTGAGGCTGAAGCCTGGCCCGGGCCTTCACTGGTGATCGCCTATTCGCACTGTATTGCCCATGGCATTAACATGACCCACGGTATGGAGCAGCAGCGATTGGCCGTGCGTTCCGGCCATTGGCCTCTGTTCCGGTACAACCCTGGTCGTACAGAGCAGCATGAGAACCCGTTTGAACTGGACTCGCTCAGACCCAGTGTTCCTCTGACGGAGTATATCCGCGGTGAGGTTCGCTATCGGGCCCTGAATATTGCCTGCCCGGATGAAGCGGAGGCGATTCTTGACGAGGCCCAGAAAGTGATCAACCGGAAGTGGGGCGTCTATGAGGAAATGGCAACACACAATGCCATGGACTTTGTCCCTGAGAAGGCGTCGGCTGTTCATTAATAAAGTGACCACAGAGACACAGAGTTAATCCATCGTTCCCCCGGGAACGAGGCTCAGGGTGCAGAAATAGCACTTGGCATTCTGAGTCTCTGTGGTGATTGAGGAGTAAAGATGATGGATTTGACCACCAACTATATGGGGTTAAGCCTTAAAAATCCGTTAATAGCGGCCGCCAGTCCATTGACGTCTACATTGAAAAGTATCCAGCGTCTGGAAAAGGCCGGTATCGCAGCTGTGGTTCTGCCTTCCCTGTTTGAAGAACAGATTCGCCGGGAGCAGGAAGAGGAAGAGCGGATTGCCCTGTCCAGAGATGACCTGTTTCCGGAGGCCACCTCTTTTCTGCCTGCAGGCCTGACCCTGGAACGTGGTTCGCAGGCATATCTGGACACCATCCATAAAGTTAAGGCAGCGGTGGGTATCCCGGTGATTGCCAGCCTGAATGGTTGTTCGGAGGGTGGCTGGATGGATTATGCCCGACAGATTGAGCAGGCTGGAGCGGATGGCATCGAGCTGCATATTTATTACAATCCACCTTCGTTGGAAATCACCGGACGTCAGGTTGAGGACGTCTATCTGGACGTCGTAAGCAGTGTAAAAAACAGTATCACCATTCCGGTTGCCCTGAAAATTGACCCATTCTTCAGTGCCTTCGGCAATATGGCCAGGCAGTTTGATGAGATTGGCGTTGATGCACTGGTGATGTTCAACCGGATGCTGCAGCCGGACTTTAATCTCAATAATATGCAGGTTGAAACCAACTGGCCAATCAGCAAAGCCGGTGAGATCGGTATTCCACTGCGCTGGATCAGTGTGCTGCACGGCAAGGTCAATGCCTCTCTGGCGGCCACATCAGGAGCCTACGACCATGAAGACATTATCAAGTATTTGCTCGGTGGGGCGGATACGGTGATGCTGGCTTCTGCACTGATCCGCAATGGGGCGGACTATGTGTCTGTGCTGTTAAAAGGCCTGGAAGTGTGGCTGAAACAGCGGGATTTTGTCGGGTTGAATGACATGCGCGGGCTGATGAGCCAGCGCTCTGTAGCCAACCCGGAAGCTTTTGAACGGGCCAACTACATCCGTACCGTGGACGGAGCGAGGAAGCACTGACCTGTTGCCTCCTAGACCACGAAGACAAAAGGGTGGCTCTATTGATTTGCCTGGCATTGCTCAGGCAAGCTCAGAAAAAACCTTGAGCCTTTGTGGTTCCTTTCTTTAGTAAGCCTTTTGTTTATCTGTTGTTTAAAAAATTAAAATAGCCAGATAATCCACAGGCTAAATGCTGGATATAACATATACTGATCAGACCTCAATGCTCAATAGGTTGTAGTTTATGATCTGGAAGACTCTGTTTCCCATATTCATAATGAGCTGTGTACTGTTGGATGTTAATTGTTTGGCTGCTGCGCCAATCGATGAAAATAAATCAGATGATTGCTTTTTAAAAAACAAGATCTTTAACGTTGTCGTTGGGGAAGAGTACAGTGCACCCATTCGATTCGGTACATTGGAAGCTAACAGCATTAAGAGAGACTCTGTGCATTTCGGAATGAAGGGCAACGATTTGCACTACGCCTTCACTCTTACCCTTAATCTGACAGATCCTGAACACTCAAAAAGGCTGTACTATGAGGTAAAAAACCTGATTCCCGCAGTCAGGAAAACGCTGCCTGAACCCAGGTTCACCAGAAATAGTGTTGATATCATTGGGGCCTGTGATCGAGAGCATTTTGTGATTGTAATGCCCCAGGCAGGCAATGAATTTTCTTTTCTCAGGAAAGCGCAGGAAATGAGTATGCCTCATGGTTCAGGGCTTATGGTGGAAGGGCATCTTGTTTCACCGCATGTTCCCGACGATTCTTCTGGATCTCCGGATAAAAAATTAAGAGTAAGCTTCAGTTCTTTTGCTGACAGGCTTATGGAAAAAAAGCTGAGTCACCTGGAAGAGCAGCCTGAGGTTCCTGCGGTTATTGTTGAGCTTGAGGAGGGTGAGTTGGCTCAGGAATTATTGGATATGAAAAGTGATGAATATTATCACTCCGCAAAAATGTATGAAGAGACCTATGCAAAAGTCACCAGGAAAGATCAACAAGGGTTAAAGGGTATTGACAGGCAAATTGACGATTTGGAAAAGGCGCATATTGCCCTTTACAAGCAGATCGAAGATATACTGAGAGATTTTCAAAACCAGTTAGAGCAGATCAGGTTAAGATGATCAACCAGGCACTTCATGGCATGAGATAGTGACAATCGCTGGTCTTTCCTTCACCAATCAGGCTTTCGATAATGACTTTCAGTTGTTCCATTGCCGCTGCTTCATCGCTCCCTTCAATGGTCAAAGTGATCATGTCGTTTTTGGTGATACCGGCAGACATGAGCTTCATCAGGCTTTTTGCATCGGCCTTGTGTCCCTTGTTATCAACGGTGACCGTACTGGCAAACCCTTGGCACGCTTTGACAAATACAGCGCCAGGGCGAGTGTGCAGGCCGTTTTCATTAGTGACTTTGATTTGCGCAGTTTGCATGGTTTTCGGCAAAAATATCAGCTTGAGTGAGTTTGACCCAATGCAGCTATCGAAAGGGGATTGACTGCTTAATGCTCCCACAAAATAGTTTCCATGTTAATGATCCCTGTCATTTTTGATGAACATGCTGGTGGTAAAACTGAGTGTTGTGTGGCAAGTCAAAAACCATCTGCCAGGAGGCTGACCGAGAACTGTTAGCGGCTATCATCAATGACTTTGATCAGGGTGATGGTGACTGGGATTCCGGAGCCGCTTATGACTCACTGCTTTTTTCGATCGGAGAAAACGGGCTGGAAAGGATAACAGCCTCTATTATGGTCAACGATATCGCCCAGCTGAAAGGCATTATTCTGGACAGAAACCATGGGCTTGAGCTTCGCGTTCTGGCCCTGGAAACCATGAAGAGTTTTTATTTTGAAGGAGACATAAGCCGCAGTGAACTGACCGACTTCTATTCTTCCCAGCTCAGGGCGTTTAAATCAGAACATCTGGAAGGCGATTTTCAGCCCCTCTGGTTGGCCCTGTTCGATGAATGCGTGACGATTCATCCGCAAGCACTGATGGAAGACATCCGGGAAGCCTGCGAAAACGGTTTTCTTGGCGAAGACTATAATGGCCGGTCCCTCGTCAAAGCCAGCGATTACTGTATCGAATCCACTGAGCAATGGTGACAGACCAACCGGGAGCAACTGCTGACCAAGTTTGGTTATATCACCACGCGGATAGAGATCTGGAAAGCTTGGGCATGAACCAGCATATCGAGTTTGAGGATTGGCTGGGTGGACTGGATTTCATGGATTTCAGCACTTCCCAGATAGCCGAAAAAGCGAAGCAACGTGCAGACCTGAATGAACAGATTGGCAATACATACCGGGAGATATTCCACGAAAGCACCCACACGCCCTTTATCCGGGAGGGCTTGTTGCAGTTAACAAAAACCTATCTATAGTTACTCGAACCTATTCAAAATGAGTAAGTTCTGTTGTGAATGATCGATACTCCATCTCCCGGGCCGCTGACCATTTAGGGGTATCCCCTTCTACTCTGCGTCGCTGGGAGGCTTGTGGAAAACTCGTGCCTGAGCGCACTGCCGGTGGTCAACGACGTTACAGCGCCAGTCAGTTAATGGCGCAACAGACTTCACAGGTACAGCGCAAAACGGTAGCGTACAGCCGGGTTTCCAGTCATGACCAGAAAAAAGACCTGGAGCGGCAGCAGGAAGTGCTTTCGTTATATTGCGCCTCTAAAGGCTGGCAGTACGAGATCATCAGTGATCTTGGCAGTGGCATGAACTACCGCAAAAAAGGCTTGCGACAACTGCTCAACCTGATTGTGTCCGGCCAAGTGGAACGCCTGATCATCACCCACAAAGACCGCTTGTTACGATTCGGCGCGGAACTGGTTTTCGCTTTGTGCGAAGCCCGGAACTGCGAAGTGGTTATCATCAACCAGGGTGATCAGCCTTCCTTTGAGGGGGCCGGCCAACCGGAAGAGCTGGCGAAGGATGTTCTGGAGATTATCACTGTGTTTTCTGCTCGCCTCTACGGCAGCCGCAGTCGCAAAAACCAGCAGCTGATGGAGAAATTGACCAAAGTTGTAGAGGATACCGGGCAGCCATGAGCGAAAAAACAGCCATGAGCGAAAAAGACTCGTTTCTGGCTGACAGCCTGTCACTGACCTTCCAGACCCGTCTGAACATCTCCGCTGCCCAGAATGACGCCCTGTTCGCTATCGCTGGACTGATGTCGTCCATCGAACGTGGGTTATATGTCCAATGGTGTAAGGGACAATCACTGGCTTCCCCGAAAAACAAGACCATTGCCCGCTACCGGATTCCTGCCCGGTACTTTAATGCAGCGAAAGCAAGCCTTGAGGGAAAGATTCGCTCAGTCATATCCAACCTGGCAAACAGTGAAGACAGTTACCAGCGTCGCATCAAGTCAAAGCATCGGCACATAGAGAAACAGGCAAAGGCACTGAACAAAGAAGAAAATCCTCAAAAACGCGCTCAATTGCGCTTTGGTCTGCACCAGTCTAAACGACGTCTGTCAACCTTAAAGGCATGCCTGCTTCGTATACGGCAGAGGTTGGAAAACAATGACCCGGCTATCTGCTTTGGCTCCAAAGTCCTGTTTAAAAAACAGTTCCACCTGGAGAAAAACGGCTATTTTGGCCATAGCGAGTGGCAACAGGACTGGCAGGATGCCCGGCAATCACAGTTTTTTATCATTGGTAGTAAAGACGAGTCCCATGGCTGCCAGCTGTGTGCCCTGACTCAAGCCAAAGACGGCTCCCTGACTGCCCGATTGCGGATACCGGATGCCTTGACCCCCAGGGATGGGGGAAATCCCACCAAGCGCCGGGAGCGCGACTGGGGGGGGCCAGTGAACACGGCCAATACCTTGAGCTAACCAATATTCACTTTGCCTAGGAGGCTGTCCGAGAATAGCGCCCGTAGCGAGGACGACAGAAAATTGAGGATAAAAATTCGGTTTTGTGAGGTGAATAGCGGGGCTATTTGCCGAACAAAAGCGGATTTTTAGCCCAATTTGCTGTCGCCGCAGTAGGGCAGACTATTCTCGGACAGCCTCCTATGGCGGTGACACGATCAATGCAGCACTTCAAAACAACCGGCGACGGCAGACGTTGGGCTTAAAGGCAGGTCGGGATCAGTTTGGTGACCTTTATAAACACTATGGCCAGGCACTGTCCTTTCGGTTTGCCCGCGATAAGAAGGGCTGGCGGTTGCTGGTGACAACTGCAGCGATACGGGGTCGCCCGTGTACCTGCCCGGAAGCCGGTGCCATGGGGCTGGATATCAACGCCGACCACCTGGCCCTGGCGTTGATTGACCGCCATGGTAACCCGCTGAACAAGTGGACCATTCCCTGTCACACCTTTGGCAAAACCTCAGAACAACGTCAGGCAGTGATTGGTGATGCCTGCAAACAAGTGATTGAACTGGCAAAACAGGCCGGAGTACCGCTGGTGATGGAACACCTGTCGTTCCGGAAAAAGAAAGACGAGCTGGAAAAGAGTCATTCAGCTCGCTATGCCCGGATGCTGTCCGGACTGGCATACGACCAGATTCATAAGACACTGGTCAGTCGTGCGTACCGTGAAGGCGTGGAATTGGCCAGGGTCAACCCGGCTTACACGTCGGTAATAGGTCGAACAAAATTCAGTGGCCAGTATGGCCTGTCGGTGCACCATGGCGCAGCCGTGGCGATAGACCGACGTTATTTCCAGTTTTCTGAGCGATTGCCCCGTGGTGCCTCAGCCTGGCTATGGGATGACAGGGCGGGCCATGTCGCCTTGCGGTTACCAGAGGATAACGGCAAGCACGTATGGACCCGTTGGGCGATTCTGCGTGGGAAACTGGCAACGGCTCTTGCAGAGCGACCAAAGCGATCGAAGCATCCACCGGCCTTGTCGGCGACGGCAGGGCTGCGTGAGGGAGAGAGCGGTGTTGTTTTCGACACGGCGCTCCCGTTTTAACTTTGGTCTGTCGGTGAGATTCCGACACGTGAATCGTCAGTAGCACTGCTCGGCTGGCGTCTTGCGAAAAATACTCAGGTTTAGATAACTTTGAGTAGGTTTGAGTAAGTTTTTAGGAGCGGCGACTATGATCCGACACGGATTACTGAAAAGCGTTTCTATATCCAGCATAATCCGGTAACTGCCACCAAGAAAAATACCAAAGCTTCCAAACCCGGTAACCGGGTATTGAGCCATGAAGAGGTCCGGCTACTCTGGCGCAACATTGGCGATACCCATCGCGTCGGCTTTGTCCTGGCCTGTGCGATACGCTTTATGCTGGCCACCGCAGGGCAAAGACCCAAACAGTTACTTCGGGCAACCTGGGAGGACTACGACTTTCAGCGAAACTGCGTTACCCTGATAGACCGAAAGGGACGGCAGGGAACGGAAAAGATACATGTGGTACCGCTAACCGGCAGGGCAATGGCGATCCTGCGAGCCGTAAGAGCAATCTCCGGTTCGTACCCATGGCCGTTTTGCTCGGGTGTGAAAGGCCGTAGCGGAGCCAGTAAGGGCGAACTGATGCCGCTTACCCTGGAGTCGCTGAAGAACGGTTTTATCCGCTATAACAAGGCACTGGCTGAACAGGCCACCAGCAAGGACAAACCAGCACCAGAGCCTTTCACGGCCAGGGACATTCGCCGTACGGTTAAAAACCTGATGATTGATGTCGGGGTTAACCGGGAACAGAGAAACCTGCTTCAGTCCCACGCACAGAGCGGTGTAGACGTAAAACATTACGACCGGCATGAGCATCTGCCGGAGAAGCGGGAAAGCCTCCGCCGATACGATGCCTTGCTGGATAAAATCCTGAAAGGGGAAGAGACCACCCTGGTGGATATGGATACCTACCGCCAGCAAAAAGAACTCAGCTTTTCATAATCAACTGAAGGGAACACTGCCATGAAACCAGACAGCAGCCCCCAATACATCACCGACGATCAGGGCAACCGGGTTTCTGTCGTCTTACCGGTGGACGACTACCAGGAACTACTGGACGATCTTGAAGACCTTGCCGCCGTCGCCGAGCGCCGGGATGAAGAATCCATTTCCCACGATGATGTGCTTAAGCACCTGAAGGCCAGCGGCAAGCTATGAGCCGTTATACGTTGCGCTGGAAGCGTTCCGCCCTGAAGGAGCTGGAGAAGCTGCGCGGGGCCACGGTGGGCAAGCTGGTGGCACTGGCGGAGTCGCTGGTGAATGAGCCGTTTCCCGATGGCTGCCGCAAGCTGTCCGGCACGGAACATACCTGGCAAGTCAGAACAGGCAACTATCGTCTGGTGTACCAGATAGACAACGCACAGTTAATGATCGAAGTGATCAAAGTCGGTCACCATAAGGCAGTTTACCGCTGATTTTTTCTTTGGCCAGTATAGGGTTGTACCCGAAAGGACAGGTTTCCCGGCTGTTTGGACTGGTTGATTAAAACGGGAGCTAAGGTGATGTTTGCGAATGAAATCGTTTGATTACCAATAATTGTTTAAAATTTCACATTATACTGTGTTTTTAGACAGTAAAAAATCAGATATCAACCCTAATGTTACTGATTTTTATAAGAGCGTTTACCAGCAGTATAAGTGTTCTGGTTGCATGATGTGCAGTTATATAATCCGGTGTATAATGCAATCCACTTATGAACTGGTGGTTCGAATTGACATTGATTTGTCGTATAGTCTGCTCTCAGGTGTCGAAAAAAGCTGTCTGTAACCACTAATAACCATTAATGGTTGTACTAAAGTCCATTTTTTAACTTATTGATACACATATAACTCATTGAAAGCAAAGAGGGTATCCTTACCCCTCTGTTAATATGAAATATCCGGGCTAGGGTTTATTACACTCATTTTTACCCAGTATCGGCCCCAGGCGGCGGGATAAGCCATGACGGTTCTTCGCAAACAGTTCGTAGCCAAAATCAGCAATACAGGCAACACCCGGCCAGCGTAAAGGGGCAACCAGACACCCCATGCCTACAGCTTCCCAGGCCGCCAGGGTTGCATCCACCCCCTTGACTACACGGCCATCAGCCAGCTTCGCGTGAATAACCCGATCCAGTTCTGCCAGGTCAAATTCCGGGTATTTTTCCTGAAAACCATCCTGTCTGATATCAACCAGCTTCAGTAAACCTTTGCGGTTCTTTTTGGCCAGATGATCAACTTCACGCATGCACAGCGGGCATTCTCCATCGTAGAAAAGCGTAACAGGCAGGGATATTTCTTTTCTTTTTAGCACCATAACCGTGATCACCGAAGGTAAATAAGTTTTCGAGAATGTAAGCAACCTTAAATAAACGTTTTTTGCCAATTTTACGGCCCGGGCAGTGCTCCAGATCAAACCATTGGCGGATATTACTTATTAGCACAAACAATGCGAATTATTATCATTCATGTTATTGAACACCTTTTATGCTTCGAGTAACCTACGCTGCTGTTAGGTCATTCAACACTATTATCGCTCCTGGTCATGCCTAAAAAAGCTTTCTTCACATTGCTGATATCCGTTGCGGCCCATGTGGCGGTGGTGGTTGCGCTGGACCACCAGGAATCTGAGCCCAGAACCATTTATATGGGTTCTATCCAGGCACCGGTTTCCGTGAGCTTTGCCACACTCAGCCAGCCGGAACCACCGGTCAAAGAGCCGGTTGTTCAGGAAGAACCTGAGTCTGAACCAAAGGTAGTCCAGAAACCGATAGAGAACGCCAGGCCCGTTCTTGAAAAGAAAGCACCCAAGCCAGAGCCGGTAAAGAAAAAACCGGAAAAAATCACCGAAAAGCCCAAACCCGTTGAGAAGACCAGGCCTGATGCGACTGAGCCGGTGATGGAAAAAACCGTGACTGAGAAAAGCCAGTCCCCCGGACTGAGCAACGAGCCCGTGATGGTGACCGAGCCGGAAATCCGTGACTGGGTTCAACCCCGCTACCCGAAACTGGCACAACGGAGAAATCAGCAGGGCGTGGTGATGCTCGATGTAATTGTTGATGAACGGGGTCGACCGATCACCATCGATGTTCTTGAGTCATCCGGCTACCCCGTGCTGGACAGGGCAGCCATTGATGCCGTTAAGCGCTGGTCATTCAAACCAGAGCAACGTAATAGCCAATTTGTGAAATCCCGGGTGCATATCCCCGTCGCATTTGAAATCAGTTGATTCAGCAAACCATTTACTACTTAGCAGGTAACGCCATGTTGACAGAACACCTTGCATCACTGGGGATCATGGCCTGGCCATTACTGATCACCTCTTGCCTTGGACTGGCCATGATTCTTGAGCGGCTGGTGACCTATGCCCTGCTGCCCTCCATGAACCGCAAGGGGATGACCGCACTGTTTAATGAAGTGCGTCAATGCTGTGGCAGCGATAAGCACACACAAAGCAAGGACAATCTTTGCCAGCATCTCTGCCAGGGCAAAGGCATTCGTCAGGGGGTTGCGGTACTTCTAAGCCACAGCACCTGGGAAAAGTCAATGCGTGAAGAAGTGGCTGGCCTGTGGCTGCTGAAGCAGAAGCGTAGCCTGAATGCCTGGCTGAAGCCATTGATGCTGATTGGTGTGCTGGCCCCTATGCTGGGTCTGCTGGGCACCGTACTGGGTATGATCGATATGTTCCGTGATATTGCCGCCGTTGCTGGCCCGGTTACTCCGGATATTCTGGCTGCGGGTCTGTGGCAGGCGATGTTCACCACCGCATTCGGTTTGATCATCGCGATTCCAGCCCTGGCTGCGGCTCACGGTTTTGGTGTCTGGGCTAACCATTATCTCTCGAAACTGGAGTTTGCCCTGAATCACACTAACCTGCTGCTGGAGGGTCTGACGATGGACGACGATGGTTTAGCCACTGCACCTTCAGCACCCGCCGCTAAGGGTTTAACGGTAAAGGGTAGTGCCAGTTCAGATACTGGCCAGCCAGAAGTCATCCGTGCCGGAGCGGTAGCGGCATGATTCGCATCAACGATATTGATGAAACCAGCGCATCACTCTCCATGGCGGATCTGACGCCGCTGCTGGATGTGGTGTTTATCGTCATGGTGTTTCTACTGTTCACCGCCAATGTACAGACGCTGAGCCTGCCGGTGGAACTGCCTCAGGCAACCCAGCAGGAGGCGTCGGTCACCACAGCCCCAAAAACGCTGACCGTCAGTATTCTGGAACAGGGCGAGCCCTGGGCTATTGGTGAACAGAAGTTTGAGCAGTGGGAAGTATTCGCTACCACTTTGCTGAAGCAGGTTAAAGAAGCTCCCGGTACCATTGTACTAATTGCCGGTGATAAAGATGCCCCCCTGGGCAATCTGGTCAAGCTGATGATGTTTTTCAGCCAGCACAAGATTGACGCTGCGCAGGTGCTGATGGAACAGGAAGATGGTAAAGGCGAACCATGAAGAAAACGTTTAAACCACTGTTGGCCACCCTGGTGGCGGTTTCTGCTGCCATGATTGGCAACGCTGCACTGGCGCACGGATCACACGACAATCAACGTATTGTCTCTGCTGGCAACGGGGTGACCGAGATTATCTATGCCCTGGGAGCCGGTGATCAGGTGATTGCTGTTGACCAGACCAGTACCTGGCCCCCGGAAGTCAACCAGTTGCCCAGGCTCGGCTATCATAAACAGCTGTCTGCTGAGGGGATTCTGGCGCTTGGGCCTACCCTGCTGATTGGTACTGAAGACATGGGCCCAACGGCAACCCTGACCCAGCTGAAAAGCGCCGGTGTTGCGGTGGAAGCCCTGCCCCTGGAACATACCGCTGACAGCATTGAACATCAGATCAAATCACTGGCCGGTATTCTTGGTAAAGAGGAACAGGGCGAAGCGCTGTGGGACGACATCGAAGACTCCCTGGATGAGGCGCAAGCCATGGCCGCTGCTTATCAGCAACAGCATGAAAAGAACGTACCGGTCCTGTTTGTCCTGACCATGGGCGGGCGCTCCCCAACCATCGCCGGTACCGGCACTGCGGCTAATGCAATCATTGGTCTGGCAGGGGGATACAACCCGGCGGCAGAGCAGTTTAAAGGGTACAAGGCACTGTCCAATGAAGCCATGCTGCTGCTGGCACCGGAGGTCATCATTTTTCCGGGCTCAACCAGTAACCCGGATATGACACCGGCAAAACTGCTGGAACAGATGCCTATCCTGAAGCAGACGCCTGCTGGCCAAAACGGCCGGGTGGTTGCCATTGATGGCAATATGCTGCTGGGCGGCCTCGGCCCAAGAACGGGGGCTGTTGCACTGTCCCTGGCGAAATCTTTTTACTTAGACCAAGGTAATCCATCCTCCAATGAGTCGTAACCATCAGGGGGCACTGCTGTTAACCGCACTGGCAATCCTGCTGCCAGTCGTGGTGATTGTGTCCATTGGCGTGGGCGCTGTGCCCATTCCCGCAGGTGATATTCTGACCATACTGTTTGACCGGCTGGGTTTGTCCGACAGCACCATCAGCAACCAGTCTGCGCTGATTATTGAGTCCATTCGTTTACCCAGAACACTGCTGGGGCTGATTGTCGGTGGCTCGCTGGCGGTGGCCGGTGCCTCCATGCAGGGCCTGTTCCGAAACCCACTGGCGGACCCCAGTATTGTCGGTGTCTCCAGCGGTGCGGCCCTGGGTGCGGGTATTGCTATTGTCCTGGGTGGTCTGCTGTTTGTCGGCGCTCCATCCCTGGTGCAAAGCTACAGCGTTTCCATTCTGGCTTTTGTTGGCGGGGTACTGTCCACCTGGCTGGTGTATAAAGTTGGTACCACCAGCAACGGCACGTCGGTGGCCACTATGCTGCTGGCTGGCGTGGCGATCAATGCCCTGGCTGGTGCCGGGATGGGGATGTTGAACTACGTCGCGGACGATACCATGCTGCGCAACCTGACCTTCTGGCAGATGGGCAGCCTGGGGGGCGCTACCTGGGACCTGGTGATTATCTGTGCCACGCTATTAATCCCGGTGGTCCTGATTCTTGGCCGTTATGGCCTGGTGCTTAACGCGTTGCTGCTGGGTGAGTCGGAAGCCCGCCACCTGGGCATTGATGTCCAGAAGGTCAAGCTGACCCTGATTTTCCTGACGGCCCTGGCCGTCGGGGTTTCCGTTTCCGTCAGTGGTTTTATCGGTTTTGTGGGACTTGTGGTGCCTCATCTGATTCGCCTGGCGGTTGGCCCGGACCATCGTATTCTGTTGCCAGCCTCGGCCATGCTGGGCGGTATTCTGTTACTGGTAGCGGATATGCTGTCCCGCACCATTGTCGCCCCGGCAGAACTTCCCATCGGTATTGTCACTGCCCTGATGGGTGCCCCTTTCTTCCTGTCACTGTTGTGGCAGCAACGTAAAAGGATTGTCTGATATGGCCTCTGGTAAGGAAGGCGCAGCGGTAAACACGCTGGAAGTTCAGGGCGTATCGGTGCAGATCGGAGACAGGCACCTGCTTCAGGACATTAATCTGACCCTGAAGCCCCGGGAAGTGGTATCGGTGCTTGGCCCCAACGGTGCCGGTAAAAGCACCTTGATGAAAGTGATCAGTGGCGAGAGAAAGCCTTCCAGCGGCGAAGTGCTGCTTAATGGTCGCAGTGACTGGCCATTGAACCATCAGGCATTGATGCTCGGTGTGTTGCCGCAGTCATCCTCGTTGAGCTTTCCCTTTACGGCGGAAGAAGTCGTCCTGCTGGGCCGCATTCCCTGTGCCAGTCACCATGATGAAAACCTGATGATTACCCGGGAAGCGCTTAACAAAGTTGATGGCTTACATTTGCAGGATCGTCATTACACCACCCTCTCCGGTGGTGAACGCCAGCGTGTGCACATGGCGCGGGTATTGGCTCAGATCTGGGATGAAAGCCCTTATGGTCAGCGCTACCTGTTGCTTGATGAGCCTACATCGGCACTGGACCCGGCCCATCAACAGCTGACCCTGAAAATGGCCAGACAGGAAGCAGACCAGGGCATCGGCGTGATGGTTATCATGCACGACCTGAATCTGGCAGCGCGATACTCTGACCGGATTGTGATTCTCAGGAATGGCAGGATAGCTGCAGAAGGCACACCCCATCAGGTTCTGACCCCGGAAACGATTGGACAAGTGTTCGATATTGAGGTCAGTGTGTCTGAGCACCCGGCCTATCACTGCCCGCTGGTTGTGAACCATTAATTTGTCGTTTAAGCGATGGCCTGACGATGCAGCGTCAGGCTTCAAACAACAAGCGTTACCCTCCTGCCAGCACCGGCTCTCCGTTCCATTGTTCGACCTTATTCCCGGAAGAAATACGGCTCTTTGTCGCAAGGCCATGGGCAAACGTCTCAAATACCTGGGATATATATTTTTCCAGGGAGCGCAGTCCCGGGTCTTGATCCGTTTCAATAAAGTCATGAATCATGTCATGACCGCTCTGTGGTAAGGTGAAATCGGCAAAAAGCTTACCCGCCGACTGATAACGCCTTTCCTTATTGGGAATCATGGTTTCAAAGGCAATTCTCTGTTTCGCCCTGGTATCGAAACCGTCAAATACGACTTTATCCAGTCTGGAGGCAATGGCCTCAAGCTCAGGGTCGTGGGTGCTTAATTCATGAATATCACGGTTACCGGCAAGAATGATAGTCTCAGGCAAGCGTACTTCTGTTTTCAAATAGGGACTGTAGTAAGAACGATTGGACGGATCGAGCAGCTTCAACATAAACGACAGTACATCTTTGCTTTTCTCGTTTCCGGAGATGAAGAGCCGATCAAACTCATCAATCAGCAGAACCTGATTATGGTGATTAATATCCTGGCTTGAATCGGTACGGGCAACAATCGCATCCAGAATTCTGCCGGCCCTGGCATTGGCACTTTCAAACGGGGTTCCGACAATATCATCAATGGAGGCACCATCGAGATTGACAATGGCAAGGTTAGTCCCCATCCCTTCCGCCAGCTGTTTGGCGGCATAGGTCTTGCCGGTACCGGGTGCGCCCAGGAAATAAATCGGGTAATGGCTGTCATGGATTGAGGAATCGGTCTGCTGGTAAATCAACTCAGAATGGACAAACCGTTTTAACCGTTCGCCTACGTGGGTTGGGTAGTCCTGCAGGGCTTCCTCAATTTTCTCTTCATCGTACACCAGTGCTTTGGAGTAAAACGGAAGCCTTAATGCTTTATCCAGAATTTTCTGTAACCGGTTGAGTGCTTCGCCGCCAGGGCTTCGCCAGAAACTGTAAAACAGCTCATCCTCGATGTAATGTTGTGTACGTTTGTCCAGTAATGCTTTCTTGGCACCGTAGGCCAGAATCAAATTCTCCTCGGCCAGCTTTGGCGCAAATATTCCGTAATAAACATTCATGGTAAAGGGAATAGATGTCGCCACTATTAATGAGCCGACCATCGTAAAAGACACGATAGCTAACAGGTTAGTAAAATCCGAGCTGGTCCTCACAAATTGGTAAATGGCTCCTTTGTACGAAAGTGCTGTTCCACCAATAGCAAAAGCAGGCACATAAAACGCCAGATAGGGTAGCGACTCATAGAGAGAATACTCCTTCAGTACCCAGTTGTATTGCCGTTTTGTTTCAGCCCAGCCTGCCCTTACCTGAGCTTCAATGGGTTGCCCCCCATATCCGGGGGCATTAAGACGATCAAAGAAACGGTTGTTTGCCATATATTGCCTGACATAGCTGATATGTAATTTATCCGGTGTTACCGCAGTCTCGTCTGCCAGGGCAATGGGACACAAAATAAAGGACACTAAAAAGGAAATACAAAACTGCCTGAACTGCTTCATCAATTTAACCTTATTAACTTTGTTCGATTTACGCTTATAGACAACATTTTCCTGAACAAGGTTCACAGGCATGGATTAATCCAATGATTGCGGTAATTCCGGTGACCATTCACATCACGGAAATGGCCTGTATGGCCGTCACGTAACCACAACAATCCCACAGTGGTAAACCGAAGTTTTTCACCTGAAATCTGTTGATCTGTATCAATTGCACACCACCTTACAAATCAAAATAATAATAATTCTCATTTTGTAAGTTAGAATGATCCGATTATGGTTGCCAGACACACCCTGGGTCCCGAGCTGACCGGGATATCATCCCCTGATCCACTGAAGTTTGCCTTTACCGGCAAGAAGTCAGCCCACACCCACAGCGGCTCCATTCCGGTTCCTGCCGGGCAGACTCAGGCTGTGTACCGGCAACTGATGGATAGCCCTGCTAACCCACAGCTGCTCACGGACAGTAAGCGACTGGCCTATATCCATATTCCTTTTTGCAGAACCCATTGCTCTTACTGTGGTTTCTTTCAAAACACCACCAAAAAAGATGAAATTGCCCGCTATGTCGACTATCTGGAGCGGGAAATCCGCCTGTCGGCACAGGATGCCTGGACTCAGGGAGGCCTGTTCCATGGCGTCTATTTTGGCGGCGGGACACCCACCGACCTGACCCCGGAGCAGATTATTCGCCTTGGCAATGCAGTACGTGAGTCACTGCCACTGGCCAACGATGTTGAGATGACCTTTGAAGGCCGTTTTCATGGCTTTGATAACGACAAAATTGCGGCCTGCCTGGAATCCGGGTTTAACCGCTTCTCCCTGGGGGCACAGAGTTTTAATACCACCATCCGCCGCCGCATGAGCCGGATCGACTCCGGTGAATTCCTGCTGGAAAGGCTGGACTATTTCAGCAGTCTGAACAATGCAGCCGTCGTCGTAGACCTGATGTTCGGTCTGCCGGGCCAAACCCTGGATGACTGGGAGCAGGATCTGCATACCTTCCTGCAATCCAAAGCCCATGGTGTCGATCTTTATCAGCTCATTCTGCTCGGCGCCAGCCGGATGAAGCAGTCGATTGACAAAGGCTCCATGCCAGAACCGGCCAGCTCACCGGAGCGTGCGGAAATGTTTCGCCGGGGAGTTGATATCCTCAGTTCCCACAAAGTCGGTCGCCTGACTGTCAGCCACTGGGGACGGGATACCCGGGAGCGGAATATCTACAACCACGGGGTAAAATCCGGTGCCGAAATCATGCCGTTTGGTGCCGGTGCCGGTGGCAACTTTGCCGGGCACAATGCCATGAGCCTGAGAACACTGCCCGCCTATTACGAGGCCCTGGATGCTGGCCAGAAGCCCCTGATGATGATGAGCAAAGCCACGGGTAATAAACCACTGCTGGGCACTATCGGCTCCGGTTTTGACCGTGGCTGGCTGGCCATCGGCAAGCTTGACCATGTTGCTGGTGCAGGCATGAGCGAGCACTGCATGCCGCTGTTTGAAGCCTGGCAGGACAATGGCCTGGCCACCATTCACCATGGCATTCTCGATTTGACGCTGCCCGGGCAATTCTGGAACGTCACCATGCTCCAGGCCCTGATTAATTTTCTTGAACAACATCCTTTTGCTGGACAAAACACGGAGAAAGCTGCATGACTCTGGCTCAACAGGTACAGGATATTCTGGCCGGAAACCCGGCCATTTTACCGGCAGAAATAGCGAACCAGCTCAATGCCAGCGAACTGGACGTGATTCAGGCCATGCCCGCTGACATGGTGACATTGATTGATGCCAGCCATTACCTGGATGTCCTGCGGGATATCAAAGCCTGGGGCGAACTGACGCTGGTGATTGATGTGGATGGTTCAATTTTTGAAATGGTTGGCCATTTCCCGAAAGGGGGTGAAAAGTTCGGCTATTACAATCTGAGCGACCGCCAGACACCGCTGAAAGGGCACCTGAAGCTGGATAATGTTGCGGTGATCGCCCTGGTCAGCAAGCCCTTCCATGGTGTAGCAACCCGCTCGGTGCAGTTCCTGAGCAAACAGGGCCGAATGTTGTTCAAAGTTTACTTGCGTCGGGATAAAGAGCAGAACTTTTTGCCTGAACAGCTGGAAAAGTTTGAGGCATTGAAGAGGCTCTCTGCCGCCTGATTATCTCCCTGGTAACACGGGTACTGCTGGTTACCAGGTTTTACTGAAAACTTGCGTAAGTGATCTTCCACCTGAGCCCTCCGGTATCAACACCCGGAGGCTGACCGGGAATAGCCTGCGAATTTGCAGCAGAACCAAGGTACCCCAACCCAATGTCTGGTTGACTTACATATTGAAAGGATGGTGTCCGGGAGGAACTTTTAAAAGAAAGAACAGTCTTAAGGCAGAATTCAATAATTCCATAATCTAATGGATATACCTGCCTGCTCTAATTCACATGCTATTTCTTGTTGTCTTCAAGATGCTGTTTCGTCTGGATCTGGCACATCTGGTCAACTCTTCCTCCGTGAAATTGTAGAAGCAGCACATATTCTATGTGCCATGGGTACTGATAAAAACCACCTTCAGCGGCCAACGAAGTCTTTTCACAAGGCATTGAATGATTCCCGGTTTGAAAACAGATCGATAGTCATCGCTTATAGCGATACTGAAGAAGATCAACCACGTCACTTACCGGTAAAAACAGGATCACAGAATAATGATCCTGCTCCCGTATATATTCCTGAAAATGAACGGTTTTCAATCTATTCTCTGTTAGGGTTAGGGGATGAAATTCATTCATCAGACGATTTAGCCCAGGCAAGAGTTGATGAGCCTGATGAACGTTGCTCCTTACCCATTGAGCACGAAAGGAGGCCTCGTAAAGCGCTCACCAATGCACAGCGCCGAAGGGAGCGCTACAAAAACGACCCTTCCTACGCCGAGCACCTGAGGAAGAAATGCAGGGAACGTTACCGTAATGATCTCGCTTACGCAGAGCGCCGAAGGGCGCAAGGCAGAGAACGTTACCAGAATGATCCCGCTTACGCGGAGCGCCTAAGGAAGCGCCAAAGGGATCGCAGAAGAGAGCGCTACCACAATGATCCCGTTTACGCAGAACACAGAAGGGAGCTCAAAAGAAAGCTTCGCAGAAATCCCGTTTATGCAGAACTCGAAAGGAAGAAAAACAGGGAACGCTACCAGAATGATCCCGTTTACGCAGAGCGCCGAAGGAAGCTCCAAAGGGAGGGCAGAAAGAAACGCTACCACAATGATCCCGATTTCGCAGAGCGCAGAAGAGAAGCGTCACGAAGATACCGCTTACGCAAAGCACAAAAAAATGCGTCACCAGAATGATCCCTGTTTTGCCAATAGATAAGTAGTTAACCAAACGAAATCATATTAAAAAGCAATTCTAAATGAACTTTTGCAAAATAATTCAGTCAAAGAGATTCACCCCCTGTTTGCCGCAGCATAACTGCCATAAAAATTGTGGGATATAAATAACTAATATTCTGAGGATATAAGACATATGAATGTCTCTCTTCGTACTCCACCACCGGTGATCAAACAGCCACAACGAGTGGAACATCGGTCGGCCGGTTATGGCTGTGATTTTCAAGCTGTTAAAGAAACTGCTAAAATTTCGAGTGGCTATGGTGCTATCGGTGCCATCGGCGGTTACTTTGCGGGTGCATTAATATCCAAGTGCCAAATCGCTTATGCCTTCCTCGGCATACCTCTTGGTTTTGCCAGTCTTGCCTGTCCTGTAGCCACCTTTATTGGCATCTCTAGTCACTGCGAATGCGTCAAGAAACTTCCGGAACGACAGATCGCCATCTGTACTGAACCAGTCTCCTACACTGGTGACAAGCAACAGAGCTCGGAGCAACCATCGGTATCATCTCCACCATTCTGGGATCCCAACAGCATGGCTCCTCCACCGTACCCGGGAGATGGGTTCATCTGCATAGATCCCTCATCGTATTCGTTCGTTTGTAGCAAATGCACGGCTCCCGTTCGGTCTCAGCCAGGATTGGAGAGTTCTTCTTTTAATGACCCATCACGCCAAGTTTTCGAGCCGCCTTTCGAGCCGCCTCTGGTATCGTGGGAGGTGGATCAGCAGGGGGCAATTTCTTAGGGTCTGCTTTGACTTGACGAAAAGGCTCTCTTGCCATAACTGAGATGCTTCAATAATTAATGCATCACTTTAATCAATGTGCTGGCAACGGTCTTGGTCTGGCTTCTGGTCATACCAGGATATATTGGCAGTGAAAGACAGTGTTCGGATAACTGCTCACATACGGGTAGTTCATGTTCACCGTCTTTCCCTGCCAATGCCCTTTGCTTATTTAGAGGCAACGGGTAATAAATAGCACTGGCAATACCCTCACCGGCAAGGCGCTTCCTGACCATATCCCGGCCAGAGGGCAAAACAACCGTAAACTGATGATAAATATGTTCCTGCTGCCCATGAGGAAAGAGTACCTCACTATCGTTCAGAAATTCTCGATACCATTGTGCCACCTGTTGTCGCTGAGCATTAAAAACCTCTATATGCTCCAGCTTGACTCTTAACAGGGCCGCCTGAATTTCATCCAGACGACTGTTGTAGCCCGGGCACTCGTGGTGGTACTGGTATGCACTGCCGTGATTTCGTAGCATCCGTACCGTTTCGGCGACTTTTAATTCGCTGGTAATGACCAGACCACCATCACCAAATCCGCCCAGGTTTTTACTGGGAAAAAAACTGAAAGTACCGAGTAAACCGAAATTACCAGTTTTTCGGGATTGATAACCAGCGCCAAAGGATTGTGCACAGTCTTCCAGCAGGATTAAACCATGACGATCACAGACGGCCTGAATCTCCCGAAGCGCTGCTGGTAAACCAAAAAGATGGACAACCAGCACTGCCTTGCAACGGGAAGTGATACTTCGCTCCAGCTCAAGGGGGTCAATATTGAATGTCTCTGAGTCTATATCAACCAGAACAGGCGTTGCCCCCACCTGGATAATGGCCTCGGCTGTAGAAAAAAAGGTAAAACCCGTGGTTAATACCTCATCTCCCGGCCCTATACCGGCGGCATGGAGAGCAAGAACAAGTGCATCGGTACCATTTGCACAACTGATGGCGTACCTGGCTCCCAGGTAATGAGCGACCTCCTGTTCAAAAAGCTCCACTTCTTTCCCCATGATAAAACGACCACTGCGCAATACTTCCAGTGCTTTTTTTTCTAACTGCGCCTGAATTGGCCGATGCCATGCCTGCACATCCACCATTGGGATAGTATTCATTTTTTTTTGATTCATGGTGCCCCTTTTACACTCGATAAAATGGTACCGATTATTCGCTAATGGTTATTTTATCCTTTGCCAGCCGCTCAACGTTCGCTGTCATAGGCTGACACCCGTCTTATGAATAATCTCCGAAATTCGGTTCGCGGCATGCAACGCATCTCGACCATCTTCACCACTGACCTTTGGGGGGCTTGCGGCAATAACACTCAGAAGAAAGTCTTCAATCTCCAGCCTGAGCGCATCACTGCCCTCATAACTCTGCTCCTGACATTCAATGGCTGGAACACCCGGATGCAACTCCCCTTCACCTTTAAAGAAATGGCTGACTTTCAACGCTTGAAAATCAACGCAGATACAGGAGCATTTCTGGAAAATCCGCATTTTCCTTTTGCTTTTCTGACTGATTCGACTGGCGGTCACATTGGCAACACAGCCATTGGCAAACGACAAACGGGCCTGGGCAATATCAATGGTATCTGACAAAACCGCACTGCCATTGGCCGCAATATCCAGTATCGGGGAATCCACTATATTCAGAATAATATCCAGGTCATGAATCATCAGATCCATAATCACATTGATGTCCATGGATCGTGGTTTAAAGCTGGCCAGTCGGTGAGACTCAATAAACCGGGGCTGGCTAACCTTGTCGGCAACGCACCCCAGTGCCGCGTTGTAGCGCTCCAGAAAGCCAACCTGGAGGATCAGTTGTTGCTCCCTGGCCAGCTTAATCATCTCTTCAGCCTGAGATACGTTACTGGCGATGGGCTTTTCCACCAGCACATGCACACCCGCTTTCAGAAAGTCACTGGCTATGGCGTGATGCAGGGCGGTAGGAACAACAACACTGACGGCATCAACCTGCCCGATCAGATCCCGGTAATTACTGAAATAATGGGTGTTACAGCTGCTGGCAACCTGCTGGCCACAGGTCTCGTTGATATCGGCAACGCCCACAAGGTGGCTGGATGCCAGCCGGGCATACTTCTGAGCATGAAATTTACCGAGATAACCCGCTCCAATCACTGCCGTTCGTAGCATTTGCTGGCATCACTCTCTGGCTTATGGGAACGCCGCCACTCTGAACAGTATTGACCCGGTTATGGAATTGGTATTAAAACGATAATCCCTGATCAAGTTTGTCGATGAATAGAAGCAGTAAAGAAAAGATAGACAGAAATTGCAGTTCTGCTAGAAGAAATGGGGCAGAAAGTGAAAGGCAGCGAGACACGCTGCCTTAGGAATGCATTGCCAGCAATCAGCTGCGCTTGCCGTAGACGCTCACTTCGGCATATTTATGACCACCGACAGCGGTTCTGTAGTCCAGCTCAATCTTATTGACGACGCGGTCACCCTCGAGCAGACGGTATGGCAGTGAACGCTTGCCCTGATGCAGGCGCTTGTTGATGTAGATATTCTGAGATTCGCCATTACCAAAAACCACCCGGATCTTCTTCATGAAAATGGGCGCTCTGCCCACTCTGAATGCGATGGTATCGTACTTACCCTTAAAACCGCTTACATGAATGACATCCTGTTCGCTCTGGAAAGACACACGACGCTCACCGAGTTTTTTCCAGTCATCCGCCATAACGCCAAAGCTCAGCACGCTCATCAGTGCCAGGGTCAAAAGTTTTTTCATAGCAATCCTAATCAAATCTTACTGGTAAAATAATTAAGACGGATATTAAGGAAACTGGAGCCAAAGCCATAGTCAGTAGACACCCAGAAATACGGCGGTTTATTGCTATGAATAGAGATTGCAACACCTAAACACCCGACCATTTGCAGCCATATTCACTGACTGCCCATGCATGGCCGGGTATGACTCAATCAAATACCGAAAAAAATAAACTTCAGAACAAATAATGTGGCCAGAATCCACATACTGATACTGACTTCATTGGCCCTGCCTGCCAGCAGCTTTACCAGTGGGTAAGCGATAAACCCGAGAGCAATGCCGTTAGCGATAGAAAAGCTCAGCGGCATCATAATGGCGGTAATCAGCACCGGACCCGCTTCCGTCAGATCATTCCAGTCAATGTTCGCAAGGCTCCCGGCCATCAGCACGGCAACATAAATCAGGGCACCGGCTGTCGCATAGGCAGGAACCATGGCCGCCAGTGGCGAAAGGAACATGCATAGCAGGAACAAAACACCCACAGTGACGGCTACCAGGCCTGTTCGTCCACCTGCTGCGACACCTGAAGCACTTTCTACATAGGATGTCACCGTCGGTGTTCCCATCAGGGCACCAGCCCAGGAAGCGGTGCCATCGGTAACCATCGCCCGGTTCATGTTGTGCATCTTACCATTCTCGTCAGCCAGACCAGCTTTATCGCCAACGGCAATCAACGTTCCGGTGGTATCAAACAAATTCACAAACATGAAAGCAACGATAACGCCCAGCATCTCGGGTTTCAGTGCACCCATGATATCCAGTTTGCCAACCACAGGTTCAAGGCTCGGTGGCGCGGAGTATATTCCCTGAAAGGCGATATCCCCGGCCAGAAGGCCTATTCCCGAAACAACGACAATGGCGGTCAGCACCGCTCCCTTGAAGCCACGGTAAGCCAGCCCCAGAATCAACAGCAGGCTCAAACAGGCCATCACCGGGCTGAATTGGGTAATATCACCCAGCGTGATAATAGTGCCCGGGCTGGCCACCACAATACCGGCATTTTTCAGACCAATCAGCGCGAGGAAAAGGCCAATACCGGCGGTAATACCCACTCGCAGACCTTTCGGAATGCTGTTAATAATCCACTCACGGATTTTGAACAGGCTCAGCAGCATAAAACCGATACCCCCCCAGAAAACGGCACCCATCGCCTGTTCCCATGAGTAGCCCATGCCCAGCACAACGGCATAGGCAAAGAACGCATTCAGGCCCATACCAGGTGCCAGGCCTACGGGCCAGTTGGCATACAGGCCAATAGCGATGGAGCTCAAACCGGCGACAATACAGGTAGCCGCAAACAAAGCACCTTTATCCATACCGGCATCGGCAAGCATACCCGGTATCACAAACACTACGTAACACATGGTGACAAAGGTAGTGAAACCGGCCACCAGCTCGGTTTTTACCGTTGTGTTATGCTCCTTAAGCTTGAATAACCGCTCGAGAAACGTGGGTTTCTCATCGGCCAAAGGCAGTGGTGTTGTATCCGCTCTATTCATAGAGGCTCTAATCCTGTTGTTGAAAATTTTAAGATCCCGGTCATACGGAAGCAGAGCCTCCCGGATTCAGGTACCTGTATTCTGTCGTGAAAATCTTTATCCAGTCTGGCAAGACTAACAACCTGGACTGGAACAATGCAAATTTCTGACTATATAGTCAATAAAATTCACAGTTGGTGGCTTGCTATTTTACTGATCAGATAGTCAAATTAAAGCAAATTAACAGGCTGGAAATGCCATACAGCCCGCCCAACGAGAGCTTCAGAGTCTGTTGCACAAGGCCTGTCATGGCATAGAAAGACAAAATAAAAAGAAAAGGACATGCCATCGTGATTCGCTTTCTTCTTAACGATCGACTCGTCGAAGTTGAGGACACCGCTTCAGATACCACGGTTCTTGATTATCTCCGAGCCAATGCTGACACCACCTCTGCAGAGCCTGCCGCTAATGAAAAACGTACCGGCACCAAAGAGGGCTGCTGCTCAGGTGACTGTGGCGCATGCACCGTTGTGGTTGGTGAGCCAGAGGGCGATCGGCTGAAATATAATACCATGAACGCCTGTATTGCGCTGCTGCCTTCGCTGCATGGTAAGCAACTACTGACCGTAGAAGACCTGGCAGGCTCGGCCCACCCGCAAGATAACCAAAACAAGAGCGAGTTACACCCGGTACAACAGGCACTGGTTGACCACCATGGGTCGCAATGTGGCTTCTGTACCCCGGGCATTGTGATGTCCTTATTTGCGCTTCACCATGAACCTCCGGAAAATAAACCGGATATTCTTGAGGCCCTGGGCGGCAACCTGTGCCGGTGCACTGGCTACCGCCCCCTGGTTGATGCCGCTGAGAGCCTGGCCAATGGGCAACCGGATGACCAATTCTTCAGACACCGGGCAGAAACTTTATCCAGACTGCAAACCATAGAACAACAGGGCAGTGTCAGCGGTAACGGTGCATTTATTCCTGCCAGTGAAGATGAGTTCGCCCGGTACCTGGTGGAAAACCCTGACGCCAGAATTCTGGCCGGTGGGACCGATCTTGGGCTCGACGTGACTCAACAGCTGAAGAAAATAAACAAACTGGTATTGGTAAAGAGTATTCCTTCTCTGCAGACCATTCACGAGGAAGACAATGAGCTGGTGATTGGTTCGGCTGCTACTTATCGGAGTCTGAAACCCATATTGTCGAAGTACTTTCCTGAGTTTGCACAGATGCTGGACCGGCTGGGCTCCCAGCAGATACGCAATCAGGGAACCCTGGGCGGTAACATCGGCAATGCCTCGCCCATAGGCGACACTCCCCCTGTGTTACTGGCGCTGGATGCCTCTCTGGATCTTCGTCACGGAGACACCCTCCGAAATATCCCTCTGAACCGGTTTTTCCTGGATTACAAAAAGACTGAGCTTAAATCCGGTGAATACATTGCCCGAATCCGTATTCCCACAACCCCGCATCAGTTGAAAGTCTATAAGCTCAGCAAACGCTACGGTGATGACATCTCCACCGTCCTTGCCGCGATCAATCTGGAAACCAGCGACGATGGACACATAACCAGGGCAAGAGTGGCATTGGGTGGCATGGCGGCCATCCCCAGGCGTGCAGACTTGTGTGAGCAGATTTTAACGGGATCACCACTGAACCAGAAAACGCTCAGTCAGGCCAAGGCCGCTATCCGTCAGGAGTTCAGCCCCATGTCCGATGTCCGGGCCAGTAGCGAGTATCGTCTTGTAGCCGCCTGCAATTTGCTCGAGCGTTATTTTATGGAACTGTCTGGCCAGAATGTAAGGATTATCTGTCATGCGTAAACTACCGGATCTGGCCAGTGAACAGCAGCAAAGTCCTATAAGCGGAAACCGCTCCGCTAAACACGACAGTGCTCATCTGCATGTGACGGGTAAAGCCCTCTATATTGATGATCGTCCGGAAATGGCCAACCAACTGCATGCCGGGTTTGGTCTTTCCACAGAAGCCCATGCAGATATCGTCAGCATCAATTTTGCGGAAGTCTGGAATACGCCCGGTGTGGTCGCGGTCATCACCGCAGACGATATTCCGGGCCACAAAGATATTGGCCCTGTCTTTCCGGGCGATATGCTACTGGCCGATGGCCGGGTGGATTATATCGGCCAACCGGTGTTTGCCGTGGCAGCCACCTCCCATAAAGCGGCGAAAATAGCAGCCCGCAAAGCCGTGATTGAATATCGTCCGCTGGATGCCATTCTGGGTATTGATCAGGCCATGGCGCAAAACTCCTTTGTACGGCCTGACCACACCATGAAAAAAGGCGACGCCGGACAGGCCATCCATAATGCCGATCACCGGCTATCAGGACAGATGTCGAACGGTGGACAGGAGCACTTCTATCTTGAGGGACAGATTGCCAGCGTGATTCCCCAGGAAGACGGTCAGCTCCATGTGTATACCTCAAGCCAGCACCCTTCGGAAGTGCAAAAGCTGGTCGCTGAAGTCATTGGCATACCACTGAATAAAGTGGTGGCCGATGTGCGCCGTATGGGCGGCGGTTTCGGTGGCAAGGAGACCCAGGCCGCCGCCCCGGCCTGTATTGCGGCACTTCTGGCGGTGAAAACCGGCAGACCGGTGAAGTTTCGCATTGATCGACAGCAGGATATGCTCTCTACCGGTAAACGACACCCTTTTCGCCATCGCTATACCGTGGGTTTTGATCAGCAGGGCCTGCTGGCAGGTGTTGATATCGAGCTGGCTGGTGATGCCGGGCACTCTCCGGACCTGACCGACGCCATTGTCGACCGGGCCATGTTCCACTCTGATAACGCCTATTATCTCAATAACGCCACCGTGATCGGCCATCGCTGCCGAACCAATACCGCATCCAATACCGCTTTCCGAGGTTTTGGCGGACCTCAGGGGATGCTGGTGATTGAACGGATTATGGACGACATTGCACGTTCAACCGGTCTGGATCCCCTGGAGGTTCGCAAGAGAAACCTCTATGGCATCACTGACCGGAATACCACGCATTACCACCAGCGCGTGGAACATAACGTACTGCATGAGGTGATCGGCCAGCTGGAAGAAAGCTCAGACTACTGGCAACGACGGGAAGCCATCCGCGCATTTAACCGGCAAAGCCCGGTACTGAAAAAAGGGTTGGCGTTGACACCGGTAAAATTTGGCATCTCTTTTACCGCGAAACATCTGAACCAGGCCGGTGCTCTTGTCCATATCTATACCGATGGCAGTATTCAGATCAACCATGGCGGTACCGAAATGGGTCAAGGTCTTTACATCAAAGTCGCCCAGATCGTGGCCAACGAGTTCGGTGTTGCTCTGGAACGGGTGCAGGTGACGTCCACCCGCACCGACAAAGTACCCAACACATCACCCACTGCGGCATCCAGTGGTACCGACCTGAATGGCAAGGCCGCTCAGGATGCCTGCCAGAAAATCCGCGATCGTCTGGTGGACTTTGCGGTGGAGCACTATGGCGTCTCAGAGCAGGAAGTGGCATTCCATGATAACAAAGTACATCTTGGTGAACGTCAAATGCCGTTTGCCGACTTTATCCAGGCGGCCTATCTGCACCGGGTTTCCCTATCCAGCAGTGGTTTCTACAGCACGCCGGAAATTCACTACGACCGGGAAACCGCCAGTGGCAGACCGTTCTACTACTTTGCCTGTGGTGCTTCCGTATCAGAAGTCACCGTGGATACGCTGACCGGTGAGTACAAGGTGGATCGGGTGGATATTCTTCACGATGTAGGCCACTCACTGAACCCGGCGATTGATCGGGGTCAGATTGAAGGCGGTTTTATTCAGGGCATGGGCTGGATGACCACCGAAGAGCTGGTATGGGACGACAGTGGACGTTTGCTCAGTAATAACCCGGCTACCTATAAAATCCCCACCATTGAAGATATGCCACCGGTATTCAATGTTGAGCTGTTCCAGCAGCCAAACCCGAAACACACCATCTATCACTCCAAGGCGGTAGGGGAGCCCCCCTTTATGCTGGGTATGTCGGTATGGTGTGCCATTCGGGATGCCGTATCCAGCCTTTCGGATTATCAGGTTAATCCACAAATTGATGTGCCTGCCACCCCGGAAAGGGTATTGACGGCCGTCACATCCATAAAAAAGAACGCGCTATAAACCGTGTGATGGGAGAGGATATGTGGATTGATGCCCTGGCCAGGCTTCAGCAAACCGGCGAGTCAGGTGTACTGGTGACCATTCTGGGATCAGCAGGTTCTGCCCCCAGAAAATCTGGCAGTAAAATGGTGGTCACGGCTGACCAGTGCTTTGATACCATCGGTGGCGGGCAACTGGAATTTCTACTGATCCAGAAAGCCCGGGAACTGCTGCTTAACCACCACTCAGAGCCGGTTCTGGAGCACTTTCCCCTTGGCCCGAAGCTGGGGCAGTGCTGTGGTGGCAGTGTCAGTGCGCTACTGGAACCGATCACCACCTGTGGTTTTCGTATCGCCCTGTTTGGTGCCGGTCACGTGGGTCATGCGCTGGTGAATGTTCTGGCTCCTCTGGATTGCCAGATTACCTGGATCGATAGCCGGGAAGCACTGTTTCCTGAACAGCTACCGGGAAATGTCCGGGTCTGCATCAGCGATCAGCCGGAGCTGGAGGTAGAAAACCTGCCTGAGAATACGTTTGTTCTGGTGGTCACCCACAACCACCAGCTGGATTTCGCCATTGCCGAAGCAACACTGAAAAACGACCAAAGTCGTTGGTTGGGTGTTATTGGCTCAGAAACCAAGGCACAGCGTTTCCGTCAGCGACTGGAACACAAAGGCAGTTTCTCGCCAGCCCAAATTGAGCATCTACGCTGTCCGGTTGGACTGGAAAGTGTTGGGGGCCGAAAGCCTGCTGAAATAGCCATTGCGATTGCTGCTGAAATTGTGTCCATACAAAATGGCAATCGGGGTGAGAACCATAAAAAGCGCGAAGGTATCCCTTGGCAAGGCTTGAAAAAACTCTTACATTCTCATCAGCATGAAGTTGCCCAATGATAATAACGAACGTGTGTAGATACTATGCTGTCATCTATTCCGGCTTTTCTCAGGGGTTGCCTATCCGCGAGTGTACTCGCGATAAACACCCTGGTTATGAGCATACCTTTACTGGCATTCAGTATTAGTCGTTTTCTGATCCCGATCAAACCCTGGCAAAAACTGTGTACCCGCCTGTGCATCGCTATTGCTGAGTGCTGGATCAGCATCAACAGTGGCTGGATAAAACTGACCCGGAGGATGCAGTGGCAAATTGCAGGACTGGACACTCTGCAGAAAGATGAATGGTATCTGGGTCAGGATTGAAAAACAGACAATTTCTGACGCTTATCTTGGTCGGGATTACAGCAATGATGAGGTATTTCGGGAACAGTGTCAGAACTGGGTGAATGAACTGTGGACTGAAAAGGACCAGCTGATCCTGTCAGTCAGGGAAAGCCACGCCAGAGCAGTGGCGGTTGAGCATGAGTAAGGAATGGTCCTGAATTAACTTCCCGGTTTATAACTTGCACAAGTTATAAAAGCCTTGAACCACAAAGACACGAAAGCACAAAGGAAGCCTTTTTTGTTTGCTGAGCGTAGCTCAGGCAAGCCCGGAAAAAACCTTCGTGTCTTTGTGCCTTTGTGGTGCCCTTCTGTTAAGGCCTTTCACACTCCCCCGGGCTGCGCGAGTCCATGAAAAATTAGTAATAGTTCATCATTCTGGTGATATAATCCCGCGCCAAATGCCCATTGATCGGTCTTCTGCATTCGAGTGCCATCAGTTCATTACCGCACGGTAACCCCGTAAGCCCCTCTTACGGGACAATACTTTTCTGAATACTCATCGGAAGCAAGCATCATTACCGTTGGTCGAGTTCTGCGAACCTGATGTGCCAGTTGATCAACAGGGCAAACTGATCATGCTCCATTTAATGAGGAACAACTATGCTTCCGGTTGAACGTCGCGAACATATTCTTGCTTTTGTTGAAGAAAAAGGCTGTGCCAACATCGAAGAAATGGCCGAACGTTTCGATGTCTCCCAAATGACCATCCGTCGTGATATTCGCACCCTGGAGCAAGAAGACAAGCTGCGCGTGACCTATGGCGGTGCTGTGTCCAAAAGCTTCCTGATGGAAGATATCCCTTACGAAAAGAAAAACGCGGTGAATATCGAAGAGAAAAAATCCATCGCCCATGAAGCCCTGAAGCAGATTCGTGAAGGGCAGATCGTTCTGCTGGACTCTGGTACCAGTACAATGGCGCTGGCCAAACTGATGATGCGCATGAAGGTTACCGTGATCACCACTGACCTGAAAATTGCCCTGCAGCTGTCAGACTCGTCAACGGTTAAGGTGTTCACCACCGGGGGTAATGTCAGCGCCATCACCAAGGCGCACACGGATGTTGCTGCCCTGTCATTCCTGGACAGCATTAATGCGGATATCGCCTTCCTGGCCACCAACAGCTGGAGCCTGAACAATGGCGTGACCACGGCATCCAACGATCACTACTATATCCGTCGCAAAATGATGGAACGGGCCAATAAAACCGTTCTGCTGGCGGATTCCAGTAAATTTGGTGCCTCCAGCATGAAAACCATTGCTCGTCTGGAAGAGCTGGATTGCATTATCACCGACAGCAAGTTTGATGAAGAGAATCTGGCCGCGATCCGCGAAGCCGGTGGCAATATCATTCTGCCGTCCTGAGCAAATATCACCTTCCGGGAGCCCTGTGGCTCCCTTTTGTGTTGACTCCAGGAGCCTGTCGGACTTAAGCATCCATAGCAAGGATTGCGAGAAATTTTCAGAGCAGTTTATCGCAACCGTACGACTGCATGGATGCGGGAGCTGGAGCAATGCATGGGCAATTGCCGCTCAGGACAGCCTTAAGTTCGACAGGCTCTGAGTGCATAAGTAGTTGGCCAAATGGAATCGTATATTTCTGGCTAAGTGGGCAGTTACTATGCAAGGCGCACCGTAGGGAGCATAGCCGTAGCTATGTGACCGGAGTTGCAACGCCGCAGAGTGACTGCCCACTTAGTCAGAAATATATGATTTCATTTGGTTAACTACTTAACAGCGCCAACACCCATTCTGCCATGAATTCCTTAATGTCTACCCTGAGAGCACTGCCTTATTCGGCCTGCTTTAGCGGGGTCTTTGCAAGACTCTCTAAGGCGGCGCCTTCTTTGGTATTCCCTTTGGTAATCCCTTTGTTGTTCAACGTAAGCGGGATCTTTGCAAAGCTCCTTTCTGCGCTCCCTTACGCGCTCCCTTTCGCGCTCCCTTTCGCGCTCCCTTTCGCGCTGGGCGTAAGCAGGGTCTTTGCGAAGCGCCCTTACGCACTCCCTTACGCGCTCCCTTTCGCGCTGTGCGAAAGCGGGATCATTCTGGTAGCGCTCCCTTTGACGAGCCTTCTTGCGTTCTGCGTAAACCGGATCATTATGGTAACGCTCCCTTTCGCGCTCCCTTTCACGTTGTATTAAAGCAGGGTTATTGCGAAGTACCCTTTTGTTCTTCCTTGAGCGCTCCCTTTCACGCTGTGCGAACGCGGGATCATTCTGGTAGCGCTCCCTTCGACGAATCTTTTTGCGTTCTGCGTAAGCGGGATTATTCCTGTAGTATTCCCTATGGTACATCCTCCGGTGATCACCGTTTACGGGATCTTTGCGAAGTTCCTTTTTGCGCTCCCTTTCGCGCTGTGCGTGTACGGGACTACTCTGGTAGCACTTCCCTTGACGCAGCCTGAGGCGTTTTACGTAATCGGGATCAACCGGGTTGTGCTTCCCTTGACGCGGCCTGAGGCGTTTTACGTAATCGGGATCAACCGGGTAGCGCTTCCCTTGACGCGGCCTGAGGCGTTTTACGTAATCGGGATCAACCGGGTTGTGCTTCCCTTGACGCGGCCTGAGGCGTTTTATGTAAGCGGGGTCATTCTGGTCGCGATTACTTTGACGTTCAATTAGTAATGAGTAACTTTCGTCAGGATTCTTACCACTTGACCCGGCTATATTGTCTGATGACTCCATTTCATACTCTGCGGAGGTCTGAGTTTGGTTTTCGTTATGATGAAAAGAGTGCGCCGATGAGCCTGGCTGGGATGATTGACCTAAACCTAAAATTGACTGGATCGAAAAACGTTCATTATCCGGAATATATCTAGGGGCAGGTGTACCATTCCAGGCGTCTGTCCTGGCTGGTAAGTGAACTGGATGATCTTTTGTAGCATGGCTGACTACGATTACTACCGACCTTTTTTTAAAATGGGGATTAAGAAATGGATTATGAAAAGGCACCGTTGGCCGCTGAAAGTGATTTTCAGACATCTCATCAGTACACATGGGATATGGAAAAGAGTCTACTTCTGCAACACCACGGAAGAAGACCTGCCCTGATGCAGCAGATTCAGAGAAAGTGATATCCTGAACAGAAGAAAATCGATCAGAATCTGCCTGTAATTGAACATAAGAAATAGGACTATGCATTAAATTATTGAATTCGGATAATTGACCTATAGCTTAAGATCAATTCCTCTTGTAAAAGTTCCCTTCCATTTGGCGGCAGCAACAAAGAACCGATGCCATTGTCCTACCTGACGGAATGGTGGTGTAGAGTGAGGCAGCCTTGAGCAGTACGGTTTCGGACAGTACTTGTGCCTGGTTGTAAAGCAAGCACCCGGAACTGTGTAAGCGGATAGACGTCAACTACGAGCTTTTCCCTGTCATCAGTTTCACCAGGGCCTATTTACTACTCAGAAATGAAGTCTTGTGGCACTCAACATTACTGCTAAGCTGATATGAGTCTCCAGCCTTGCAGACGGTCCCGGTGTGGCCGATAGCCGAAATGCCTCCCCTGATCTGTATCCCCATGGGTGACCCAGCCGGTATCGGCGCAGAAATCATTATCAAGTCACTATGTGCCCCGGAGCTTGCCAGCACCTGTCGGCCAGTGGTGATGGGGGATGTTCGATGGCTGGAACAGGCCGCCAGCCTGTGCAGGAAGAAGGTCAGCTTCCGGTTGCTTCAACAAACGACTCCTGACTTGCATCAGCCCGGACAAATCAACCTGCTTGACTGCCCGATCACAAATATCGACAACATTATGTTCGGGAAAATCTCAGCGGCATCCGGCGCGGCAGCATACCAGTTTATTGAGCAGGCGGTTCACTATGTTCAACAGCATAATAAAAGTGCCATCGTTACCCCACCCATCAATAAGCTGTCGCTCAAAGCGGCCAAGATTCCTCATATTGGCCATACGGAAATACTGGCATCACTGACTCACACCCATGACCCTATTACGCTCTTCCAGGTTGCCGGGCTCAGGGTTTTCTTTCTTACCCGCCATCTGTCGCTCAGGCAGGCCTGTGATGCCATTGTTGAAGACAGGGTTTTCAAGGGCATTGTCAAGTCTTACCAGATTCTCAAGTCCCTGGACATCCCTTCGCCATCGCTGGCTGTGGCCGGCTTGAACCCCCACTGTGGCGAGAACGGGCTGTTTGGAGATGAAGAAGTCTGTGCCATTGAGCCTGCGGTGATGCGGGCCAGGAAGGAAGGGTGGAATATCACTGGCCCCATTCCCGCTGATTCCGTTTTCCATCAGGCACTTAACGGCGATTATGATGGGGTGCTGTCCATGTATCATGACCAGGGCCATATCGCCACCAAGATGGTGGACTTTCAACGTACGGTTTCCATTACCTGTGGCCTGCCCTTTTTGAGAACCTCGGTGGATCACGGAACCGCCTATGATATCGCCGGTACCGGTCAGGCCAGCGAAGTCAGCCTGACGGAAGCGATCAAAGTCGCCATACAATATACCGATGGAAACCACCGGAATCAGTAATCCGCCTTGTGCTTCAGGATCTCACGACGCTGCTTTTTATCCGGACGGTGATCAGGTCTGGGTATGGCACCTCGCAAGGCTTTTCGATTCGCGGCGGCCTCTTCCCGGGCCTGAAGGCTCTCAGGCGTTTCTTCATAAAGCTGCTGGGCCAGCTCGGCCTTCTGCCGCTTATCGTTGAGCTGCTTAACGATAACAATGCGCTCATCCCAGCCAGCACGAAGTTTTATCACATCACCCACCCGGGGCTCTTTGCCTGGCTTGCACCGCTGACCATTCAAGTGCACTTTGCCACCATCTATGGCTTCTTTGGCAATACTGCGGGTCTTATAAAAGCGTGCTGCCCATAACCATTTATCAAGTCTGATCTTTTCACTATTACTCATTCGGTCCCCCCTTGGAGCCTGTCGGACTTAAGACTGTCCTACTGCGGTTGCGATAAATTGGTCTAAAAATTCCTGCTTCTTCGTCAAATAGCCCCGCTATTCTCCTCAGAAGCAGAAATTTTTATCCTCAATTTCTCGCAATCCTCGCTACGGGGTCGCCTAGACGGACGCTTAAGTCCGACAGGCTCCCAGGAAATAAACAGTTCCCGGAAATCCTCAACTGCATTGTAGGTACTGGAAACTCCCGAGTAGCCAGTCCTCTTACTTTCGGGGGCGGAGGAATTGTTCAGCTAGAGAACTTTGCCATTTGCTCTAACGGGATACCTTTCACCCTGAAGGAATTTTTTCACACAACTACTGGATTCCATTCCTGTTGGCAATATACGAAATCAGCCGCCCCCCCCCCGACAAACCCCCCGGAAGCAGCACCGATGATACCCCCGGCAGCAGCCCCGACAACACATGCATCCCTGATACACCCGGCAGCAGCCCCGACAACCCCGGAGGCAGCACCGACCACACATGCATCCCCGATACCCCCGGAAGCAGCCCCGACAACCCCGACAGCAGCGACAGCAAGCCCGCCAATCACGACAGCAGCGCCAACAGCAGCGCCGACAGCAGCGCCGGCAGCAGTCCCGATATTCCTGGCAACCCCGGCAGCAGCTGCGACAGCCCCGGCAACAGCCCCGGCAGTAATCGAGGCGGTCGGGAGAGTAATCAAGACAACCCCGGCAACAGCCCCGTCATCAGCCCCGACTGCAGCCCATAAAGCAGCCACTAAGAAAGCACCCCAGAGAGCAAACGCGGGGGCGAACTCCAAAATAGTTCGGCGAGTAAGTATAATCGTTTTTTCCGAAATAATGACCACACGCTCCTGCAATGGGATATTTTTTATCTCTTTTAACTTGTTATCAGTTAATTGATTTGTACAGATAGGGCATTTTTTTTGGTTGGAACTTTCCACCCATTTCCGCATGCATGATTTACCAAAAGCATGTCCGCATATTAGCTCGATGCTTTTGTATTTTGTTGAGTCACAACATATTGAGTCATAACATATTGCACATTTAACACCGTTAGCACTATTCATATCAAAGCCGAACCATAAAAGGATTTTTTTCAATAGAACATCGGATAATAATATTTGGTTAACTACTTACTTAGACTTCAAGGGAAAAAGTCACAAGGGAAAAAAGTCATTAGATGAGACGTTTTCATTTGATCAGCTAATGACGCTGTGTGCCCGACCGGACTATACGGAAGCAAGAGTGATCGCAGCCCTGTTTATGGTGCGCGAACAATTTCAAGCCGGGTGACTGGGTTGATAAAACCGGCCAACTCAGGCCAACTGGGCCTGATCCACCTTTGCCAGAGTGCGAGATATGAACGATTCTGAGTCTTTAATTCCTGAGTTAGTACACATTGCCAGAGAGGCAGGAAAAGGTATTCTCGCCGTCTATCAGCAGGATGATCTTGGGGTACAAACCAAGGCGGATACTACGCCTGTCACCAAAGCTGATCTGGCGGCCAATGCAGTCATCGTTAATGGCCTGGAAGGTTTACCGGTTACATACCCTCTGCTTTCTGAAGAGTCTGACCATCCCTCCTGGCAGGAAAGAAGAAACTGGCATCGTTACTGGCTGATTGACCCTCTGGATGGAACCAAAGAGTTTATTAACCGCAATGGTGAATTCTCAGTCAATATTGCCCTGATTGAGAATAACTACCCGCTCCTTGGCATCGTGCATATTCCGGCGACGGATACCACTTACTGGGGAGGTAAAAGTCTGGGCGCGTGGAAGCAGGTTAACGATGGTGTTGCCAATGAAATCCGCCCCAGAAAGTTCGCTCCGGAGAAGGAAGTCATCGTTCTTGGCAGCCGCAGTTATGGCACAGAACAGGCCAGTCACTACCTTAACGCACTGAAAGCTGTGTATCCGGGCCTTATATCCAGGAAAGTTGGCAGTGCATTAAAAAGCTGCCTGATTGCTGAGGGTCAGGCTGACATCTATCCCAGACTTGGCCCTACATCGGAATGGGATACCGGGGCTGTTCAGGCGGTTGTTGAAGGGTCAGGCGGATTGTTTCTTAATCCGGATGGCCAGCGGTTCAGTTATAACCTGAAAGAAAGCCTGATTAATCCAGACTTTCTCGTACTGGCTGATAAAACGATTCAATGGAATAATTTCTGGCCGCCGCGTTCCTGAGGGACTGTATGAGCGGCAGATAGCTATCAAAAGACATAATGAATAGCATCCACCTCAACCCTGGGGGCTCTGTCGGGTGGATTATCCACCTCACCTTTAATAATGGTGGGAGAGTTCAGCTTAACCTCTTGATCGGGCAGGGCTGAATCATCAATAAGTACCTTAATCTCACCGGTTTCACCACGAAACAGATATATTTTCCCTTTGATTTTCTTAACAATTTCACCGGAAATCCGAACCAGTTCTTCATCGTCCGATGTGTTCAGAATTTCTTCAACACTTTGCTTGTGATACATGGGATTTTCGGACGTATCGCTCTGGTCAAGATTAAAACGTGTTTCCTGAGAGCAGGCCGAGGCAATAAAACCTGACAGGATTATTCCTGCTAACTTTCCTTTCGTCATAAGTCTTATCTCTATTCAATCCATATATGATTATTCGGCAGTGCCGGATTATGATGCAATATCCATTTAACCCTGTTAAAAACGCTATTTATTTTCTTAGCTATTTATTTTCGTAGCTATTTATTTTCGTAGCTATTTTTCTGTAGCTATTTTTTCTGTAGCTAATCATAAATAAGATCCATGCTAATTAAGACCCAATCCATAATAGCAAATGCTTTCCGGGTTTGTTCAAAGCCAACAATTATCTATCGAAATAGTTAACCAAACGAAGACGGGACCGTTCACGAAGAGCACAAAGAAAAGATTTCCTTTCTCCGTGCTCTTTTTGACCTTCGTGGTTATCCAATTCCAAAACCCATTAAAAATATTGGGGTACCATTACAGTAAATTCGATCCTTTTTTGTGCAGGTCTTTCTGAACGCAACGGGATAAGTAGCTAACCATATGAAATCATATATTTCTGACTCCTTGTTCAGGCACTCTGCTTCGTTACAACTCCGGTCACATAGCTACGGCTATGCTCCCTCCGTTGTGCCTCGCATAGCACCTGCCCAAGTAGCCAGAAATATATGATTCCATATGGCCAGCTACTTAATTATGCTAACTTGGGGACCTTGTTGCTGAAAAAACCATCAAGCACCTTTTGAGTTTCCTCCAGGGGACCTAAATTCCCCAGGTCTTTTGCAATGATGGGTTTCAGTAGCTGCCTGGTATCTGCATCGAAGTAGTCTTTGTCATTCCATTCGAAACTATCCGCAACCGAACGAGGGCCACCCCTTAAATCCTCACGTGGCTGATTAATATAGTTGATAATATCTTGCAGAAAGTGCAAGGTTTTGATGGTCTTCGGAATCAACAGTGACTCTGCCCAATGACTGACCTTCATTTGCTGAACGGGACCCTCCGTCCATTGGTCATAACCTTTCATTAGCTCGCTTGCCTCACTTGAAAGTTCATGGCTGATCAACTGCTGGAAAATATCTTTATAGTTTTCCTCCCATTTATCAGGGGCCGTAGCCAGCTGAAAGGCTAAAATTAACAAATCCTCATATCCCAATTCATGAGAATGGGCGCTACTTAACTGGGCATCCAGAGAGTCGTGGTGTTTGGGTTTGGAACGATATTCAGACATTTTGTGTAAGACCTTCGTATACGACACCATCAAATGACTGACCCTTTCCATGGTTCCGGTATTATTAGTCGATAATGCGTCAAGCCAGATATCCTTGACCAAACGGAAAAAGACCGGATACTCCAGGAATGAACATTCATCGATTTTGGGAAAATCTGGCGGAGGGTTATTAACAAACTCCTGAACTTGTTGGGCAAACTTACCAAAACGGCGTTGATAGTCCTCTGGAGAATAATTCTTATAGTACTTTGGATCGAAACTATGATATGGAAGATTTGCAAGACCAGGAAATATCCGCGGATGGGCACCCGGGTATGATTCACGGTAGTGAGTGCAGACTCCTGTGGCAGACCCGAAGTCACATAAGAACTGTTGATCATAACCAATAGCCAGAACTGGCCAGCCATAACGGATGTAGGTTGCCGACTCCTTGAGAAACTCTGGCCAATTGCTGACAATCTCGGCCACTTTTTGCTGCTCCGGCCACGCAGAGGTAAGGTGTTCGTCAATTTTTTTGTCCAGACTTTTTTTCAGTGACTCGGCAAACCTGGCGACCTGTTTGACCATTTGAGATTGATTACGGAAGCCGAGAGTCTTGTCCATAGCCTCTTTGATGGTGTCAAATGCAGAGGTTATATCAACGCGTTTGCTGGCAAGCTCCTGAATAATTTCAACCGGAGTTGGTTTAATTTTCCGTTCACGCAGTGCCGTCTCACCAATATTAATCTCCTCCTTGGGATACCCCAGAGTATTCAGTTGAAGGCGCTCATATGCGGTGGTGGTGTGCCGGGAATCGAACGTCTCGGCGGCTACAGATGTGGTGCAGAAAGCACCGTCGAACGATAATTGATCAGGACCATCGACGGAAGTGTGCTGAATAGGTGGTTGTGACTGGATGGAATTCGCCATGTAAACTCCTGAACGTAAAATGAAAACAAAATTCTTGTGATTGACCAGATCAAAAGCCGATATGTTGACTGACCGATCAATTTTATGGACAACCGGGTTAGAGTTTGGTTCCCGAACTCTTCCGGTTGGCCAGCAGTTCAGTTATAACCGGAAAGAAAGCCTGATTAATCCAGACTTTCTCTTACTGGCTGACAGGACGATTCAATGGAGTACTTTCTGGCTACCTGGGCTGGTTAGCTACTTACTATGCGAGGCACAACGGAGGGAGCATAGCAAAGACTTTCCGGGTTTGTTCAAATCCAACCATCATCTGTCGATATATTTTTAACCTTTTCATAGTGTTAGTTAATTAAAATTGATTTGGAAATCATAACGCAGTCACTTCGCAATAATATGAGGCCCATTATGCCCCACCTTACCATCCGGAATGCATTCAAGAGCCTAACCTCTCTCGTCCTGGGCATAGTGTTCATGAATCAATGCCTGGCGACAGAACAAGACTGCACCAACCTGCATGAACTCCAACACTACTCTGATCAGCTATTGCCTCTGTGTGAAGCCGATGATTCGGCCACACCGATCCAGCTGGCCTCCGATCAGGCACTGGAGGTCTGTGATGAACCGGATGGCAGTGGCATGTGCAGAACCTATTTCAACGCTACCGGCAATGTGGCAGAAGCGCTGGAAGACAATTTTTCCTATGCGCGGTTGATTCCGTTCAACCATCACGATTTTTATATGGCATTTATGTCAGACCCTCAGTATCCATGGTCATGCAAATCATCAAAGGAAAATTGTGATGACCAGGACAAAGCCTGGCAGGAAAATATGAATTATGTGCAAAGCCTCAATGCATTAATGGATGACCTGGGTAAAGAACAACTGGCCGGCGTCGTCATCAATGGCGACCTGACCGCTTTTGGTTATGACTGGCAGTTCGATGCCTACTACCAGCTATACCACAACGAATTAAAAATGAACGTCTATCCGGGCCTGGGTAATCATGATATTTCCAACAATGTTGATGGCTGCTTTTTGAATAACTGTGCTTCCAGAATGATGCTGTATTTGCGAGATCATGTGCGTACGTTGAATGTCCGCAGTTTTGACTATCACAGCACGGGGACTTATTTCGAGTTTCCATCACTGAAAAAAAAATTCAGTAAAAGCTTTGCTTATTCCTGGGATATTGGTGACATCCATTTCGTTCAACTCAATAATTACCCAACCTACACGGCACAATGGGATGGCTGGAACTTTGCCAGGACCCGAAGGGATTATTTTGCTATCCAATCCGCCAGAGAGTGGCTGGCCAATGACCTGGAACAGGCCAGCAGTGAAGGCAAACATATTATCCTGAACTACCACATATCCGGTTTTACCAATGAGATAAGAGATATCCTGCGTCGATATAAAATTTCTGCCATTTTTGCCGGTCACCTGCACTCTTTTGTAGGCCAGGTTGATTTTCACACCCTGTGGGATTTCTACGGACCAGGTGAGCACCTCCCTGTGTTTCTGGGAGGCGCAACGGTGTTCCAGAAATACATGCTGGTTCGATTTGAGGAAGATCAATTTGAGGTCAGTATTGTGAAAAGTGATCAGGGTGCAAGTTACGAGTTGGAGAGTGAGGGTGTATATCCCCTTTATTAAGGTAGTGACCAACTATTCGTAATGTGTCCACATCCTGATGATTTTAACGGTTTTCTCTTTTTTCAGTACCTGGTAAACCAGCCGGTGTTGAATATTAATTCTCCGCGATAATGCGCCGCTCAGGTCGCCCAACAGCTTTTCGTAAGGTGGTGGTGTTTGATATGGATTAATCGCCAGTATTTGCAGCAGGGCCTCTGCTTTGGTTTTCAGGTCTGCGGCTGCGATTTTCTTTGCATCTTTTTGGGCCTGACGGGTGTATATCAATTTCCAACTCACCAGCCGGGCTCCTCACTGCAATCTGAAATATCACTGGCCAATCCGTCCCGAATGGATTCCCGCATTCCCGGTATATTGAGCAGGTGAAGCGTTTCCTGAATAGCACTCCAGTCTTCTTCAGATACCAGTATGGCGTTATTACGTTTGCCGGTAATAAGCACTGGCTTATGGTTTTGGGCGGTTTCATCAATCAGCCGGTACAGGTTTGCACGGGCTTCGCTGGCGCTGTATCTGCTCATGGGCTTTTCTCCTGTTTTCTGTATAACTACGTACGTAATATAGTACGTCTTATTTGATTATGCCAAGGTTGGGAGCCAATTTTTGCTCAGATCAACTCCGAGAAAAACAATCTGACCTTTCTGGTTTGGTCCTGATTTGTTAACCTCATGCAGCTGACATTAAGAGTGGTGGTCGTGAGCGCCCAGCGGCCTTCAGGCCAAACCAGGTACAGGGAACTTTCTGACATTTTTGAGTTCAAAGATCTGGCGTAAGTTAATGTCGTTCGGTCTGCTCTTTTATAAATGCCATCATCACTGATTAACACACCAAAAGCAGCAACCATTTAATATAGGAAAGTTCTAAGCAAGTTAAGTTCAATTCACTACATTGCTTATTTACACATCAGCGATGTACGCAGCCATTCAGAGAAAAGTAGGGACTTATGGATATATCCGCAGCAAAGCAGGATTTTTTCACTCCACAAGCCTCTCAGAAAAAAAAGCCTGGGGGTCGACAGGGGAAAAAAAAATCCACAATGGGTTATGCACTAGAGTGCAATAATTCAACCAATCCAAGAAAACGTCACAACACGTCTCAGGACTCAGATCAACTCTCCCCCCGTGCAAAGGTATTGAAAACACGTAAAATTACCCCGCCCATAACAATGCAGGCAAACATTCTCCATGACCAGATTTTTACAGATCTGACCGAAGACCCCAAACAAGGCAAGGGAAAGAAAATTTTTGGGGATTTCTGGGGTGCTTTTAAAAGTATTCTGGATGCATTCTGTAACCAATACCATGGTGATGATATCCCCATAATGGAGGAAAATATACTGGCAGCATGGATGTCATGCAAAGATATAACCAAAGAAAATGACAAGAAGTTAGTCAAAATTGTCTGGGGTGATCGTTATTGCAAAATCACAACGGTTAATTATTTTTGGGATCAGGCAAAGAATATGGTTTTACGAGGCATCAAGGAAGGTGAAAATTACTTCTCTTATGAAACTGAATACAAAACCGGTAAAAAACCAATAACTGCATGGGAATGTCTGGACATATTTTTAACACAATTCATAAGCCGGAAAGGATGGAAAGGATCAGCAGCATTGCTCAGAGAGAAACTGACTTCATCCTTGAAAGACCCAAAGCCAACCGAATCAGACAAGAAAAAAATCAGTATTAGACACTGTGACCAATTTCTCAAACCTGAAGACATTGACAGCAAGGGTCTGCAGCTTTTTGGTAAATCTCAATGGCGAGCAATCACTAAACTGATTGCAACATCCTACAACGGTTATAGACCATCCCAACAGGAAAACTGTACACCCGAAGTTCATGATATTTTCCACCAGGCGTTAAAAGACTTTATTCAGATAATGCCAGAAATGCCCGGTATGGATGAAGTAGATGATCTTCATCCTGAAACTGGAGTACCTATAAGAAGGACGGTCGCAACGACTGAATTTAACATAAGTTCATCAGCTAATAAGCTTAACTCTGAACATACGTTTGCTACATTGATCTATCCATTTGTTCATGCTGAAAAATACGATCTCATGACACAGGATATTGAGAAATATGAGTTCCTGCTAGCGGCGGTAATGAATTTAAAGCACTACTACTTTATCGTGGTAGACCCCAGAAACACCAGTAAAGAAGAATTTAGAAGTGAAGAATTATGGAAAAATGAGCATAAGTACCATAGTATTTTTCCTTTTCTACTTGCATTTAAACCAGGTGTTAGCTCTATACCCAGCAGTGAAAATCCTGAAATTGGAGAAGATATAAATTACGATGCTTTAAAAAATTGTTTTTCTTCAGAAAATGAATTATCCATAGTAAAAAATATAAATCTTGAACTTGAATCGAGACTTACTGAGTCTGAAAAAAATATATCAAACCTTACAGACGAAAAAACATATCTGGTAGAAAAAATAGAGTTACTATCTTCAGATAATACAGAGATAACAGATGAAAACAAAAAATTAACTGATCAACTAAAAAATCACAAGGAAGAAATTTTTGAATATAAAAAGCAAATACAAGCAACAGAAGAAAAACTGGAAGAAGCCAATCTGTTACTGTTAAAAAAAGAGGAAGAAATTAAAGAAAAACTCACATTAATTAAAGAAAATGAACGCCTGACAGAAGAGCTAAAACTGTCAAAAGAGTCAGCAATATCGTTAGAGGGTGAAGTAAAATCACTGTCAGATACCATAGGATTTCTAAAAGACAAACTAGGCAAACTTGAAGAAGAATATAAAAACATTGAAGAACAATGCAAGAAAAATATAAGTGAAATATGTCCACCAAAAAAAGAAACAAAAAAGAATAAATCAGGAGATAAAGAACCGAACCAGCCATTAAGATCAATGAAAAACATGGTGGAATCTATATGCTTGATAACAAGAGAAACAAAGAAAGAAGCTGCAAATCTGCAACAAAAATTAATGGAAGAAAAAACTACAAGTCAGAAGTCAATTAAAGAGGCAGAATCATTCAGAAACACTCTTTCTGATAAGGAAAAAAAGATTAACAAACTGGAAAAGGAGATTCAATCAGCAAGAGAAGCAAGCAAAATTTCCAGAGACACATTACTTAAAAGCAGTGCAAAGATGGAAGAGTTGAAAACTCAATATCAAAATGAAATAAAAACAAAAACAAAAAAAATAGAAGAGCTAAAACAAAATCACACCAAAAAAACAAGATCACTGGAAGAAGAAATTGACAGTCTTAAAAGGCAGGAAAAAACCAATCAGGATGAACTAAAAAGCCTGAAACAGGATCTTAATAAAGCAAGTTTAAAATTAAAAAGTAATTATAGTATACAAAAAAGCTTAAGCAATAGAATCACAGAACTCTCAAAAAAGGTTAAGGAAAAGGAAAAAGATATTAAAGAAAAAGACAAAGATATTAAAGAGAAAGATAAAGGGCTGACATCCCTAAAAGACCAGATCACAGAATACAGAACAAACTCAGAACAATTAGCAGGTAAAGTTAATGTTCTGGAAAACAATGCTGAAACTTTAGCAAAAGAGAGAGAACTTCTTTGCCAATTACTCAGAGAATCCAGCAACCAGGATGAAAAAATCAAGTTTGAATCAGAAATCACTCACCTTAAAAAAGAGCTATTAAATTCTAAGGAAAGCATCAAAGTGTATGAGAGTGATTTGAAAAAAATGAAAGACAAGCAAAGCTCTCTGTTATCCGAATTAGAAAATATTAAATACGAACTAGCCAGAAAAGAAACAAAGGAACGTGAACAACTAATAAAAAAAAAGAATCTAGAAGATAAATTGAAATTGACTGAGGTAAGTGCTTTACAGTCACAATCGGAAATAAGTAGCCTGAAAAAAGAATATGAAAGACGTATTAAAGCGTATGAGAGTGATTTGAAGACATTAAAAGACAAACAAAGTTCTCTTTTGTCTGAATTAGAAAATATCAGATCTGAACTTGCCAACAAAGAAGCCAATGAACGTGAGCAACTAATAGAAAAAAAGAAACTGGAAGATAGCTTGGAAGCAAGCAAAGCAAGGATGTCACAGTTGCAAACGGAAGTCAGCAGACTGAAAGAGCATGAAGAAATTATTAAAACTTATGAGAATGAGTTGAAAACAATGCAAGATAGGCAAAGTTCTCTTACATCTGAATTAGAAAATATCAGATCTGAGCTTGCCAACAAAGAAGCCAATGAATGTGAGCAACTAATAGAAAAAAACAAACTTGAGGACAGGCTGAAAGACCATGAAGAACTCGTTAAAGGATATGAGAATAATTTAAAAACGATGAATGACAAGGAAAGCTCTCTGTTATCTGAATTAGAAGATATTAAATCTGAGCTTGCCAATAAAGAATCAAATGAACGTGAACAGCTAATAGAGAAAAACAATCTGATAGATAGCCTGAAAGAGAGTAAAGCAAGTATTTTACAACTACAAACAGAAGTCACTTCCCTGAAAACACATGAAGATTGTTTAAGTACAGAAAATAAAAAACTTAATACCTGGTTGACTGAGATCAGATCAGATCTCGAACAGTCAATATTGGAAAAAGAAGCTATTGGGCAAGACCTGAGTCTTACCCAAGATGCTCTGACCAGGCAAACAGAACTCATTAAAATAATACGTCAAGAGTCTAGCCATACACAGAATGAATTGGAAAGAGCTCAGGGCAATCTTGAAGAAATATCTGCCCAGACTGAAGCCAGCCATGAAGAATTTTGCCGACTCCTGGATCATGTGACTTCATTAGATCAAGTGAAAACCCGGTTAGAACATGATTTAACCCAATCACAAAAAAACATGACCAATTACCAACAATCAACAACTCAGGATAAAAACAGCCAATTGAAAGACCAGGACATTATTTTTATCCAGCACCAGGCACTACTGCTGGATGAAGACCAACAGTTAGAACAAGTACAGAGAGAACTCATTTGCACAAAAGCTCTGGCAGACGCGAAATGTCGGGAAGTCGATGAATTAAAGAAAGAAATGAATAACCTGAAAACAAATGTTCCTGCAATCAATCATACTGTTAATCAGCAGGTCAATATACTCCAGATGACGCCTGATCAACTGCTGGACTACCAAACGGGAATGGAAACACTCCTCAGGCAGAAAGATATTACCATTGATCTATTACATGAGATGTTGGCTGCAAATGGACAGACAGCAAAAATCCACCCCGGGCCTTCTCAACTGGCACCGTTAAACCCTGAGGCCGTTGTTCCTGTCGGGACTAGCACCAACCCAGCTCAGGTGAATAGCCCTACTGGCATTAGTAATGAAACCGGTATTGCATTTTCTGTCCTATGCCAACAATTATTGCAAGATGATAACCCGACATTTGAGCCTGACATCGTTCAGCCACCATTGACCTCAGCAGGTACAGAGTCAGCACGAGCAGTGGCAACAGTCACACCTCAACAACTATCAATGTGTGATCCGGGGACGTTCAATTCCGGTTCACAGTGGCCCGTACCCGTAGGAAAACTCTCAACTATATCGTTGAGCACTCCTGTGCAGGAGAGCACCGGGTCAGCCCCAAATACCAACGAATCACAATACAGAAGGTCAGCTTTAAATACCTCCGGATTACCATTCCCCGGGTTAGAAACCACATCCCTTCGCACTCCAGATGCTGACACACCATGGAGCTTTGGATCTATTCCCTCCCTGCTTGGCATTATCACTGATTTAGACGATATGTCCCCTGTAGAGCCTATATTTAAGGCACCAGCCCCTGACCAACCCCCATTGCCAAAGTCCAGAGATAGTTTTCCTTTTAATAATAATGCCCGGGAGCCTGTCAGACTTAAGCATCTGTAGCGAGGATTGTGAGAAATTGAGCCTATAAATTTCTGATTCTGAGGAGAATAGCGGGGCTATTTGACGAAGAAGCAGGGATTTTAGACCAATTTATCACAACCGCACGACTCCATGGATGCAGGAGTTAGAGCAATGCAGGAGCCGCTGCTGCGTAGGACAGTCTTAAGTCCGACAGGACACCTGACTCCTTGAGGGTCATGCCGGTATCAGGAATAATACTTCTCTCAATCACCTGAGGTTACCACCACGAACAGGATTGAATGAGCATATGGACGCAGTTGCGAAAAAATACCGTCCCGGGAAAATCCGGGAAAATAATAAAAAAAGCATTCTGGCCGCTGCCGAACAGGAGTTTGTGACCCATGGCTTCAAAGGCACGACCATGCAGCGCATCGCGGAACGGGCAAACCTGCCCAAGGCCAACGTTCACTACTACTTCAGCAATAAGCTTTCGCTCTATGCTGCCGTTCTGTCGCATATCCTCAAGCTATGGGATCAGAGCTTTAACAGCCTCAGTCCTGAGGATGACCCGGAAGAGGCGCTGGCCGCCTACATCCATACCAAAATCATGTTCTCCCGGAAGAATCCCCTGGCCTCCAGACTCTTTGCCCAGGAAATCATCAATGGCGGTCCGCACCTGACAGAGTATTTTGGCGAGGACTATCAGATGTGGTTTCGGGGACGGGCACAGGTGTTCAAGGCATGGTCTGACCAGGGAAAAATGGATGCGGTCGATCCTGTGCACCTTATCTTTCTACTCTGGTCATCCACACAGCATTATGCAGACTTCTCTTACCAGATAGCTCGGGCCATTGGAAAAGATACGCTTGAGCAGTCTGACTATGACCAGGCAACAGAGACATTAACCCGGATAGTCCTGAAAGGGCTGGGCATTACTCCAAACCAGCGTTAAACCTACTGGCAACATCGACCTTTTCTCGCCTCATTCCAGCGATGAAAGGTTGATACCATTGCCAGAGCTGCCCTTTCACCACGGATATGGGCAGGCAATTCAGGGTATTCCTGCCAGCGTCGGTAATGCTCTATCATCGCTTCGGGTGCACGTTCACGATAAATGTTCGGATGCTTACGCCCGTATTCCCACTTCTGAAAAGCTGAACGAATTGAGTTCAAACCCATCTGCGTATGATGGCAATCCATATCCTCTTTACCCGTAAGTGCGTGAACTGACTGGTTTAACAGTAGAAAAAAGACAGCGGCAATAGAAAAACGGTAACTATTCAGCACCCCTAACATAAATCTGGAATTTT
>NZ_PJPV01000134.1 GCF_002864045.1 Endozoicomonas acroporae | reverse complement strand
ACATGTCTGGTATTGCAACGGACAGCCGCTATTACCCAATATAATTTGTTCTGGTAAAAACGAATATCGTATACGAATAGGGTGATACACTATGCGTAAAGTCCGATATTATCATTCATCATCCTGAATAACAGACTATTAGCAGACGCAGGCTTCCCCGGCATACGCATCATAACTGGCTTACCGTATGCATATCTTATCCCAGAAATCGTAGAGCTGGAGTCAAGCAATAAGTGCAACAGACCTCCCAGTGTAGACCTCAAGCGGGGTTAGACCGCCAAGTACCTTGCGAGGCATGCTGTTTATTTGAAACTCCATAGCCTCAATTTCCTCTTCGGTGATCTGTCCAAACGCCATTTTTTTGGGCCAGTGGCGACGGATAAGGCCATTGGTATTTTCATTGCTTCCTCTCTGATAACTGGCATAAGGCTTTGCGAAGTAGATATCCGCGTTAACAGTTTTTGACACAAGAGTATGCATGGCAAATTCACCGCCGTTATCAAGCGTAATTGTCTTCGCACCCGGTGCGCGTTTCAGCAGCTCAATCATCTTATTGGCCACTATTTCAGAGTTCTTGCTGCCAACCTTACCGATCAGCGTCAGACGGCTCTTGCGATCGACAAAGGTAACCAGATGAGCATCCTGCCCATAAACGGTATCACCTTCCCAGTCACCCAGACGGGTACGCTGTTCAACAATGGCAGGACGCTCAGAAATATCTTTCCGATCAGGTATCAGAGAACGTCCAGCCTTACGTTTGCCGCCTTTCCAGCGAGTCTTACCAAACCTGGGCAGCTCTCTGTACAGTTTGCCGCCATTCGCTTTATCTTGTGCAATTAGACGATAGATTGTCGTATGACTAATAGCCTTATCTGGTATCTCTATTTTAAAACGACAACTGATGTTTAATGGAGACCAACCTAATGACAGGCATTTTTTTATAATCTGTTTGTGTTGATCATCGGTTTTCTTAGCCTTGCGAGCATTTTTCTTCCGCTCTGTTTTACGCTTTTCAGCAGCTTCTGGACAATAGCCGCCAGGACCTGAATTTCGGCCTAATTCACGACTGACAGTACTTTT
>NZ_PJPV01000133.1 GCF_002864045.1 Endozoicomonas acroporae | reverse complement strand
CCGAAGCATCTGGTTGAATAAGTAGCTGGCCATATGGAATCATATATTTCTGGCTACTTGGGCAGGTGCTATGCGAGACACAACGGAGGGAGCATAGCCGTAGCTATGTGACCGGAGTTGTAACGAAGCAGAGTACCTGAACAAGGAGTCAGAAATGTATGATTTCATATGGTTAGCTACTTATGGCTTTATTGATCCAGAAATGTTTGTTGGCAGATGCAGGGCGGTAGATCCTGGCTTTGACCATCGAATTACCCTCACTGTCAAAACTCCAGATCATGGCTGATAGTCCATCGCTGCCATCATGTGTGGTCAGAACATAGCGCCCTGACGGGCTGATGATACTGGCATAATAAATTTTCTCTTATGACTGGATTTTTTTAAATTGGCAACGGGCTTCATTGCTTGGAGGCTGTCCGAGAATAGCGCCCGTAGCGAGGATGGCAGAAGATTTCCCGGTTCTTTTCAACCATTCAATGGGACTTACGGGCGATGGCTTGTTGATAATACCTTGCCGCAACAGGCCCGGCATAGTTAACTGCTGCCGAAATAATTTCCGGTTTGCTTTGTAATGAGCGGCCAATATACATCAGGGCATTACCATCGTTCTGCAAGGCGATATTGGCCAGCTCTGGATCATTGCGGCAATGGTCACTGGAAAAATTCAGCGCCCGTGGATTTTCTTGCACGGCAAGTTTGACCACTTCCGGACAATCCTTAAGTGCGTCACTGGCAAACTCCAGCGCCATGCCGGAATTCTGCACCGCCAGTTTGACCAGCTCTTTATTGGCTCGCAGTTCCGGGGTGGCATACTCAAGAGCTATACCGTTTTGTTGAACGGCCAGACGAACAATACCCTCATGGCCACGCAGCGTTTCACTGGCATACCTGAGCATTTCACCATTACCTTGCACGGCGAGTTGCGCTAACGCTTGATCATTTCTCAGTTGCTTATCGAGGTATTGAAAGTTCTCGGGCTTTTTGGACACGGCAATGGCACATAGTTCCTTATTTTTACACTGATCCCCATTAAGATATTGGTAAATAGGGCTTGTAGGGTTATGGTCACTGACAGCCAACCAAAGGTAATCCGGATCATCACGGAATTGCCTGGCGGCATAAGCCAGCGCAGAACCTGAATTTTTCAGCGCTGCGGTAACAATTGTCGGATCAGCCCTTAACCGTTCACTGGCGTATTCCAGGGCAACCCCTATATTTTTGACGGCTGCCAATACGATGTCTTCATCATCTTTAAGTCCTTCACTGGCAAATTCCAGAACTCTCCCCATATTCCCGACAGCTTCTTTGACCAGTGCTTTATCCGCTTGAAATTCAAGCCCGACATATGCCAATGCAAAAGGGTTAGAGCCAACCGCCGTGTACACTATCTCTCGATCATTATTCAAATCCGGAAAATCTTCCAGTTGGCTGCCGACATCCTTTAGCGCCAAAAACTTCAAAATCAGTTGCCGATAGAGCTGGTGGTCGTTAAGCAGGTTTTTCCGGAAAATTTTAAAAGATAATCGATAGGAATCATCGTTCTTATTGCGCTCCATCGCTAACAGAAGAAGCTTTTTATAGAATCCGGGATCTTGTTCCAGATATTCAGATGCCGCATGACAGGAAAGAGCCAGTGATGTGTTTTCAACTGCTGTGGTTAATAAGCGCTGAAAAATCACAGGATCTGATGATAGCTCTGTCCCTGTAAAGGCAATTATTTTTCCCGGATTTTTTGTTGTATTTGCCAGGGCGTAATCGATAATTTCAATGTCGTTTTTAAAGCATTCCGGTGCATCGGTAATAACCTCAGGATGGCTTTTGATGGCGGCAAAAACTATTGTCCGCTGATTGCGTAATTCAGGAGCAAGGTATTTCAGAATGTGACCATTTTGCGACACCAGACGTGTGGCCATTGTCTCGTCAGCTAACCAGTTCACGTATTTGTTCACCAGGGGGCTGGCTTTGGCAGGATCAAACAATAGCCAATGCCAGAGTATTTTCAGACTGTAGGTATCGAGTTGACCGTTCAACGCTTCTTCAATACGGTTGATGGGAGCCTCAGAAAAAACCAGTGCCGTTTCAACCAGATGACGAATCACCATATTTTGGGTGCAGTGGTTTATCAGTGATTTTTTGAAGCTGTAAGTGCAGCACCAGTAGACATGCTCCACGGCAAATTGATTGGCTTCAGAGAAAGCGGGATTATTCAGCCTTTCCCTGATTGCAGCCATACTCCATTTCGTTTGACTTTCGTCCAGGTTAATTGCTCCCAGAAGAAAATCAGTATTGCTCAATTTTTGTAATACACTCAGGATGTCCACAAACATCCGCTGCAAATCTTTTTTGTCAGGCAGATGGGTGAATTCAAAAAGGATCTGGCCTGCCTGTTCATTGAAATGAATGTCAGGGGCACGGCAACCGCTATTTTGCCGATATTGAGACAGGGTTTGCGTCAAAAACCACAACCGCTTGAACTTTCCGCTCAGGGTTTCTTTCAATGAATCGGCCAGCGCCTCAGAGTAACACATCCGGAAAGTCCGTTGTTTGCCACCGTCGGCTTGTTCCAACAGCTCGATGGTACACGCATGGTGCCCGAGCTGGATCGATAACCGGGTACTGCCTGGCATATTGAGAACGGTCACATTTGGGGCCTCGAATTCCCTGAGTGCCTCACGACATGTGTTATCAAATAATGGCTGTTCCTGAGACGTTGAAAAGTCAACAATATCGATATAGTCATGCATAGGCCTCCTTATTGTGCTCACTTCACCCTGCCCTGAAGCGGTGGCCACGGGCCAGAGCCTGGTGAGAAAACATTTATGCAACCATAGAATCAGTTCATGAACGCTCTCGATTTTGTGCGCCTGATTGACAGCTTCAAGCCGTTGCAGGTGGTCTTTTAATAATTGGCAATGGGCCAGCCATTGTTGAAAATCCGAACCCCTGGCCGGTAACTCCGCGCCAGGCAGGAACGGTCTTGTGACGTGGGCAAGGGCTTGTTCAACATTTTTGCGCACCAGTGCCAGTTGCTTGCGAAGTTGTCTTAACTCCGCCTGGTATTGCTGCTTAAGGTTCGGATCAGCGTCCGCGCCCAGCATTAAAAACTGATCGTAGCCAAGGAGAAAAGCCTCGGCCTCTTGCATAAAGAGGCGGATCTCCTGGTCACATCCCTGCAAAATCTTCCGTCGCTCGGGGTGCATGCTCAGTTGGACAGCGCCGGTTCTGGACAAACACAAATGGATCAGTCGATCAGTCCCGAGAAAATTCAGGAGTCTGGTGTTTTGCTCACCCAGCCATGAGAACTGGCGTGCTACCGACGGTTCGTCTTCCGGCACCGCAGGCTGGTATGCCTGCAGGGAAGCCTGCGCGGTTTGATAATCGGGGCGGGCAGATTCGCCACTGAGACTCAATAACTCCTGTTCCCGATCACCCGGCAATAAAAACCCGCCGGACTCTTTCTGAAACTTCCCACACACCAACGTTACCCATTCCTGCGCATCATTATCGGGCCACCATTGAGGCTGCTTAATCCCCACACAGGGTATGCCCTCCTGCCTCAGGCCGATGGATATATGGTCGTTATTGGCCCATTTGTTGAGGACAATCCCCTTTGTTTTTTCCAGAACCTCCGGGGCCAGTAGCCAGTCACCGCCATGGTCACAAAAAAGAATGACATTGTCAGGCAGACTGCTCCCGTTGACCGGACCGCTGATGGCCAGCGCCAACCCTGAGCCACAACCGTCGCTAATGACGGTGCCCTGATCCAGAGCCCGGGGGGGAGATGCCATGGAAAAATGGCTGCCGCCGGGCAGGCAGGTAATCGGGCGTCCCTGCAAAAAAAGGACATGGCCATCCGGATCAATGGCAAATTCAAAGTCCACAGGGCACAACAACGCGTCTTCCAGTATCTTCCCCCCCTCAACCAGGCGGCTCAGTTGGTCTTTGCCAATGAACTCAGCCGTGGCAGCAGCAGGTTCAAATTTGACCCACTCTTCCTCATAGCCACCCTGTTCATTGGCGCGCAAAATGAATCCACACTCAGGATTGCCGGGGTTAAAGGTGGCCTCCCATTGCTCGCCGTTGCGCTTGATCTCATAACCATGGGGAGTGATACCGTATTGACCGGACACCACCGTTTTGGGCTGCCCCGGCCCCCACTCGATCACTAGCGTGCGGTCATCAATGCGGCGATAACTCATGCCGACCCCGCCAACGCAACATTGAATACACTGTTGCAGGATAATTGCCATCCCTTGCGGGGCTGTTGGGGAAAAAACCGCGGGACGGTAAGCAGAAGCGAGTACTTTAAGACAGGTTGCCACGATATCCGCCTGGCCATGTACCAGGGATTGGTACTTGCCGGCCTGGGCGTTCCCAAAGGAGTCCTCAGCCACGCCGGAGCTGCGCACGATAATCGGGCAGTCGGACTTAGTCAGCTCGGTGCGTAAATCCTCATGAATAGTGCGTATTTTGTCAGCAATGGGTAGAGCGCTTATTTGCTGATAAAAATCCGGGCCAACAATAAACGAAGAGAGCGCATCGAGCCAGCGCTGTTGTCTTGTTGTTGGATTGCCTGCTGGATTGCCTGCTGGCTCCATTTTGGCAATCCACTGTTTTATATCCGCCAGACTGGTGGTTGCATGGGCAAACTCATGGCCATCCTCCAGCGTGGCCAGAAATGGGCTGGCATCGAATTGAAGCGCCTCAAGCTCCTGCACGATGCTCGTATCAATGCAGCGAAATGGCGGGACAGCTAATCCTGCGTTTTGCATCAGGGTCAGAAACATCCCTTTACCACCCAACAATTTCCGGTTTGGCATAGTCGGGGAATCAACGTTCAGCTGCGGTTCGGTACAGCCCCTGGTTTTTACTTGCGTTGCAATCAAGTCGTGGTTGGCACTGCCAGGAGTAAACGTCGTATCATGCCTGATAACCTGGCACTTTCTTTTGGCAGAGAAATCAGGAGTATCTGAAGCAACTGATGCCGGAATTTTACCATGATCGATGCCCGCGGCACTGCCATCAGACAAATCTGTGGAACAACCAACATTGTTATTAAAACCTGAGGCTACATGAAACATGTTGACAATATCCGTTGTGTGATTTTTAACGTTTTTATTGAGGCATAAGTAGTTAACATTGGGAAGCCGCGCTGGACCGAACATCGAAAAGTACAAACCTGCCCAATGTGATGATGCCGCTCAGAAGTTTTGATTTCACTTTTTAATTCGAAATAAACAACTTCGCAAAAGGCATCTAAATTATCCATTTGCTTTGGTATAAATCAGTAACGGCTTGGTCAGTTATAATGACATTCTTATCCTAGACCGGAAAACCGGGATCAGAAACCGGTAAGGAACTGTCCTGAAATAACTTCCACATTTTCGATATTGTTCAATCAAGAAAAAACTTTGCCACGGAGAACAGAAAAAAAAAGAGGAAGTTATTCAGGGACGCTTACTAAGCGTAAGGTCAGCTCTGGAGACAACCTGAGGGGCTGTTTTAAATTAACTGAATTGTTGAATATACCTCACCGCAACAGGCCCGATATTATCAATGGCTGCCTCAATGATTTCGGGTTTGTTTTGTAAAGAATCACCAACGTACCGCAGGGCATTGCCATTGTTTTGCAAGGCGATGTTGACCAGCTCTGGATCATTACGGCATTTGTCACTGGCAAACTCCAGCGCCAGCGGATTTTGTTGCAGGGCAAGTTTGACCACTTCCGGACAATCCTGAAGTGCGTCACTGGCAAACTTCAGCGCCATGCCGTCGTTATGCACTGCCAGTTCGACCAGCGCTTTATTGGCTTTCAGTTCCGGGCTGGCGTACCAGAGAGCCATACCATCGCGTTGAACTGCCAGCCACACAGTAGGCTCATGGCCACGCAGTCTCGTACTGGCATACCGGAGCTCGCAACCATCTTCTTGCACAGCCAGCTGTACCAAATGTTCATTATCTATATCGACAAATGAAAAGTTACCGGGTTTGTGTGACACGGCAATGGACATCAATTCCATATTGCCAAGCTGATTCTGATCCAATTGTACACAAATGCAGTCTTCAGGGTGATGATCACTGACAGCCAATCGAACGATATCCGGATCATCTCTGAATTGTTTGTCGGCAAGGAACAGCGCACAACCAAAGTTTTTCACCGCTGCGGTAACAATGGTTCGATCAGCTTTTAACCGTTCACTGGCATATTCCAGAGCTTTACCATTATTTACGACGGCTGCCAATACGATGTCTTCATCATCCTTAAGCTCTGGGCTGGCATATTCCAGAGCTCTACCATTATTTTCGACGGCTGCCAATACGATGTCTTCATCATCCTTAAGCTCTGGGCTGGCAAATTCCAGACTTTCCCCGTCGTTCCGGACCGCTCCTTTGACCAGTTCTCTATCTGCTTGAAATTTACGTCCGGCAAATGCCAATGCAGAGGGGTAAGAGGCGACCGCCGTGGTCACGACCTCTCGATCATTTTTCAGATCCGGAAAATTTAACAGTATGTAGCCGTCTCCAGGTTGTGCCAACAATTTTAAGACCAGCTTCCGATAAAGTTGATGGTCGTTAAGCAGGTTTTTTCTGAAAATGTGGCGAGATAGCTGGTAGGAATCATCTTCAGTGCGTTCCAGGACCAACTGAAGAAGCCTTTGATAGAATTCAGGATTTTGTTCCAGATACCCGGTTATTTCATCACAGGAAAGCGTTCGTGAGTCGTTTTCAACCGCTGTGGTTAACAAACGCCGGAAAAGCCCGGGATTTGATGATAGCTCTGTCCCTATAAAGGCAATTATTTTTCCCGGATCTTCTAATGTATTTGCCAGGGCATAATCGATAAGGTCAAAGTCGTTTTTAAAAGATTCCGGCGCATCGGCAATGGCCTCAGGGTTGCTTTTGATGGCGGCAAAAACCATCGCCCGCTGACTACGTAGTTCAGGCGCAAGGTATTTGAGGATGTGACCATTTTGCGACACCAGACGTGTGGCCATTGTCTCGTCAGCTAACCAGTCAACGTACTTGTTCACCACAGGAATGGCCTTGGCAGGATCAGAAAGTAACCAATGCATGAGTACTGTCTGCCTGTCCGCCTCGTGTTGATCTTTCAACACTGAGTCAAACCTGTCGGTGGGAGCCTGAAACAATGCTCGCGCTGCTTCAAACAGATGACGGAACGCCCTGTCCTGAGCGCAGTGGTTCATTATTGATATATTCCACCGGTAAGTGAAGTACCAGTAGATATGCTCCAGGGCAAATTTATTGGTTGCAGAGAAAGCGGGATTATTCAGCCTTTCACTGATCGCGGCCATATTCCATTTTGTTTGACTTTCGTCCAGATTAAACTCACTCAAAAGAATGTCAACATTTCTCAATTCTCCCAATAGACTCAGAGTGTCCACAAACATCCTCTGCAAATCTTTTTTGTCAGGAATATGAGTGAATTCAAAAAGGACCTGGCCTGCCTGTTCATTGAAATGAATGTCCGAGGCATTGAAACCACTGGTTTTCTGATATTGGGACAGTGTTTGCGTCAAAAACCACAGTCGCTTGAACTTTCCGCTTCGGCTATCTTTTGATGAATGAGCCAGTGCCTCTGAATAGCACAACCGAAAGGTTCGTTGTTTGCCATTATCGGCTTGTTCTAACAGATCGATGGTACTCGCATGGCCCAGCAGCTGAATCGACAACCGGGTACAATCTGGCATATTGAGAACGGTCACACTTTTGGCCTTGAATCGCCTGAGTGCGTCACGGCATGTGTTATCGAATAATGGCTGTTTCTGAGACGTTGAAAAGTCAACAATATCGAAATAATTAGACTCAGCGGCAATCATTGTGCTCACTTTACCCTGCCCTGAAGCGATGGCCACAGGCCAGAGCCTGGTAAGAAAAGATTTGTGTAACCATAGAATCAGTTCATGGACGCTCTCGATCCTGTGCACTTGTTTGAGTGATTCAAGCCGTTGCAGGTGGTCTTTTAATAACTGGCAATGGGCCAGCCATTGTTGAAAATCTGAACCCGAGGCCGGTAACTCCTCGTCGGTCAAGAATGGCCTTCTGACGTGGGTAAGGGCTTCCTCAACTTTTGTGCGCACCAGCGCCAGTTGATTGCGAAGCTGATATAACTCCGCGAGGTATTGCCGCTCAAGATTATGATCAGTGACTGCACCCAGCATTACAAACCGTTCGTAGCCAGAAAGAAAAGCCTCGGTCTCTTGCATAAAGTTGCTGATCTCCTGGTCACATCCCTGCAAAATCTCCCGTCGCCGGGGGTGCATGCTCAGTTGCACAGCACCGGTTCTGGACAAGCACAAATGGATCAGTCGATCTGCCCCGAGAAAATTCAGGAGTCTGTTGTTTTGCTCACCAAGCCAGGAGAACAAACGTGCTACCGACGGTTCTTTTTCCGGCTCTGCAGGTTGCCATGCCTCCAGAGAAGCCAGTGCAGTTTGATAATCGGAGCGGGCAGATTCACTCAGACTCAACAACTCCTGTTCCCGATCACCCGACAATAAAAACCCGCCGGACTCTTTCTGAAACTTCCCACACACCAGCGTTACCCATTTCGGTGCATCATTATCAGGCCACCATTGGGGCTGCTTAATCCCCACACAGGGTATGCCCTCCTGCCTCAGGCTGATGGATATATGGTCGTTGTTCGCCCATATTCTGAAGACAATCCCCTTTATTTTTTCCAGAACCTCAGGGGCCAGTATCCAGTCACCGCCATGGTCACAAAAAAGAATGACATTGTCAGGCAGACTGCTCCCGTTGACCGGACCGCTGATGGCCAGCGCTAACCCTGAGCCACAACCGTCGCTGATGACGGTGCCCTGATCCAGAGCCCGGGGGGGAGATGCCATGGAAAAATAGCTGCCGCCGGGCAGGCAGGTAATCGGGCGTCCCTGCAAAAAAAGGACATGGCCATCCGGATCAATGGCAAATTCAAAATCCACAGGACACAGCAACGCGTCTTCCAGTATCTTCCCCCCCTCAACCAGGCGGCTCAGTTGGTCTTTGCCAATGAACTCAGTCGTGGCAGCAGCAGGTTCAAATTTGACCCACTCTTCCTCATAGCCACCCTGTTCATTGGCGCGCAAAATGAATCCACACTCAGGATTGCCGGGGCTAAAGGTGGCCTCCCATTGCTCGCCGTTGCGCTTAATCTCATAACCATGGGGAGTGATACCGTATTGACCGGACACCACCGTCTTGGGCTGCCCCGGCCCCCACTCGATCACTAGCGTGCGGTCATCAATGCGGCGATAACTCATGCCGACCCCGCCAACGCAACATTGAATACACTGTTGCAGGATAATTGCCATCCCTTGCGGGGCTGTTGGGGAAAAAACCGCGGGACGGTAAGCAGAAGCGAGTACTTTAAGACAGGTTGCCACGATATCCGCCTGGCCATGTACCAGGGATTGGTACTTGCCGGCCTGGGCGTTCCCAAAGGAGTCCTCAGCCACGCCGGAGCTGCGCACGATAATCGGGCAGTCGGACTTAGTCAGCTCGGTGCGTAAATCCTCATGAATAGTGCGTATTTTGTCAGCAATGGGTAGAGCGCTTATTTGCTGATAAAAATCCGGGCCAGCAATAAACGAAGAGAGCGCATTGAGCCAGCGCTGTTGTCTTGTTGTTGGATTGCCTGATGGATTGCCTGCTGGCTCCATTTTGGCAATCCACTGTCTTATATCCGCCAGACTGGTGGTTGCATGGGCAAACTCATGGCCATCCTCCAGCGTGGCCAGCAATGGGCTGGCATCGAATTGAAGCGCCTCAAGCTCCTGCACGATGCCCGTATCAATGCAGCGAAATGGCGGGACAGCTAATCCTGCGTTCTTCATCAGGGTCAGGAACATCCCTTTTCCACCTAACAATTTCCGATTTGGAATAGTCGGGAAATCAACGTTCAGCTGCGGTTCGGTACAGCGCCTGTTTTTTAATGGCAGTGCAAACGTTTCAGTAATTTTTTGGCCGGTGCTGTTAGAAGGAGTAAACGTGGTATCAATCCCGGACGTTTCACACATTCGATTTGAAGATAAAGCATGAGTTTTTAAAGCGCCTGATACCGGAATTGCACCATTGGCAATGTCAGCTCCCCCTGCACCAGGCAAACAGGTGGCACCAGAGCCTGTGACCGGGTGGCTAATAATCTCTGACTGTGCTTTAAACATGGCAACATCCGCTGTTTACTATTTTTTAAACATGATATTAAAAAGAGAAAACTTCGAAGAAATAAGCTTCAGTAATTAACCAGTTAATTTTGTATAAATCAGTAACAAGACGGTCAGTTATAGTAACACTGTTATTATTAAGAAAATGGTGCTTACGTCTTAAAATCTGACCGTTCAGATATACTCTATACCCTTGAGAATAATGACGTCTCAGTGCTTTCATTCAGGCTTGAAAGCCAACCCTTTCACTTTATGCACTAACCCGCTGAGGGTGCGTTTCAGGGCGGCTACTTTTGCTGCCCTCTCTTCGGCTGCTTTGGCTTTCATCACATCGGCCCCTCGCACATCAGCATTATGTTCTACCATATACATACAGGCATTCGCTTTTTCTTTCCGGCTAACCTTTTCAAGGGGAATCCCAAAAAGATATTCGAACCTATTGCAATGATCAAAAGCTGTCATCTTTTTTTCATCCAGAATATTGAAATCAGCCCCTCGCATCAGCAGCTCTCGAATCATATCTATACTGCCTTGACTCGCTGCAATGTGGAGCGCTGTTGCTCCGCCTTTATTCTGGGCATTGATTTCCACTTCTCCGTTTTCAATCAGATCGGCAAGGATAGCCAGTCGAACTGTCCAATCTACCTGATAGTCCCAGTCGGGGGCCGACACGGCATAATGGAGAGCAGTATTCCCATCTATATTTCGTAAATTGGCCTTAGCGCTCCTGTCCAGCAGCTCTCTCACTGTATCTTTCTGGTCCATTAAAGCCGCGTAGTGGAGGGGAGTGTATTGGCTTTTTTCATTTTTCCATGCATCGATGCCAGCCCCACGAACTATTAAAGAGTCAACCATCTTCCATTTCCTGTTTTCTATGGCATACGCAATCGTCCTGCCACCTGCGGAGTCACAGGGGGCTTTAACATCAAATTTGGCATTGTCCAGAACCTCCAGTATTTTTGCTGTGAAGTGGTGGCCATTGCGCCTGGCGAGGTCCAGAACCATCTTGCCACGGTTAGTTTTGGCGTACATGTTGGCCTCCTTTTTAATCAATTGGCTAAAGGCCTCCAACTTGCCATTCGTAGCCGCAAAGTGGAGAGGCGCATAGCCGCCTCCATTTTGGGCATCAACATCGGCCCCGTGTTGAACCAAGGTATTAATGGCATACTCGAGGGCATCCTGATGTTCAAGCCTGTTGACTAAGATGCTGAGGGGAGTTGACCTACCGATGTCCCGATGGTCGATGTCATCCTGAAGGTTAATCAGGGTATCCATGAAATACTGAAAGGTCTTCAGCTGACCATCGGCACAAGTCAGCAGGTAGAGTGGTGTCCTTTCATTGTTGTCCAGGGCGTTGGCATTTGCGTGATGCTGAAGCAGCTTATCCAGGATGTCCCGTTGGCCAGATTGAGCCACAAGGTGAAGAGCTGTCCTCCCTTCATCTTTGGTCTTAGCGTTGATATCTGCCTTATACTTCATCAGCATGTCTATTATTTCCGGCTTACCCAGACGAACCGCAAGGTGGAGTGCTGTTTCATGTTTGTTGATCCGGTCGTTAGGATCGGCACCATTGGCTAATAAAAACTCCACCAGCACCCAGTTTTTTTCCCTGGCTGCATGAGCAAGCATGGTTCCTGCCCCATTACCACCACAATCGGCATGAATGTCGAATCCGGCTTTTACCATACAGGGGATCAGGGGCGTAATATTGGTGCCATATTGGAATGCACACTCCATTACTGTCCTGCCATAATCATCTTTGAGGTTAACGTCAGCCTTGGCCTCGTTAACAAGCAGTTCAATGATTCTCTGATTGCCATGTATAGCGGCAAGATGAAGAGCGGTTTTCTTGCCACTGAGTTTGGTTTTGGCGTTGACATCAGCCCCTTGTGCAATCAGGGCAAGGATGTCGTCATTGGTCAGATCCTCCGGGTTCTCGGTGTTGGTGATTGCCCGGTGAAGATCTATGGTCGCCTTTTTTATTTCGGCTTTAGTAATACGGCCGGTACGCTCATGATTTTTCACCCCGTCATTCGTGTCGGATTTTTTTGGGCAAAGGGACTCGGTTTTAATCTCAACTTCACGATTACAGACAAGCGTTTGCCGGGGCAGATTTTGAGATGGATCAATTTGTGGTGTGTGACCAGGTTGTTTAGAGGGAGCAAGGGAAACTGTTGAACCGCCAGTTGCAGGCCGATTAGAGGCAACGCAGTTTTCTTCATTGTCGAATTGTTGATAAACCGGTCTTTCAGAACTGAATGCTTTGACAGTGTTCATGATAATTCCTCTTTGAAAATGCGTTAATTCATTTCCGTGCTATAGCGCTACATTATTATTGGCTGTTATTGGTTGACCGAGGCTATTTAGACTGCGAGTTACCAAATTGAAACATTGGACAAAAAAACAAGATAAAAGTTGCACAGAACAAAGTATTTTTTACGCCAGTTAACTAACTGAAATATTAGACAACTGACCTTTACCAGTTATTCGCTTATGAACAACACTCTATGAGGGATGGGTCGTGACTGCCAGAGGCACACGGGCCATTATGAAAATGTTGATAATACCTTAGCGCAACAGGCCCGACATGATTCATCGCTGCTGCAATGATCTCGGGTTTGCCTTGTAATAAACGGTCAACGTACTGCAAAGTAATACCATTATACTGCAAGGCGATATTGACCAGCTCCGGGTCATTGCGGCAATGGTCACTGGCGAACTGTAGCGCCAACGGATTTTGGTGCAGGGCAAGTTTGACCACCTCCGGGCAATCCTGAAGCAGGTCACTGGCAAACTCCAGCGCCATACCGTCATTTTTCACCGCCAGTTTGACCAGCGCTTCATTGGCTCGCAGTTCCGGGCTGGCATGCTCAAGTGCCATACCATCCTGTTGAACTGCCAGCCGGACAGTTGGCTCGTGCCTGCGTAGCCTGCAACTGGCATACTTGAGAGAGCGACCGTGACCTTGCACAGCCAGTTGCACCAACTCTTCATCGTCTATCCATTTCTGATTGGCGAGTGTTTTAAAGTGCAAGGGGTCTTTTGATACGACAATGGTCAATAATTCCTTATCTCCACATTGCTCTTTATCAAGATAAGGATAAGGATGACTGACAGCCAGTCGAACGTAGTACGGATGATGTTTTAATTGTTCGTTGGCATACCGTAGCGCCCAAGCATCATTTTTCAGCGCTGCTTGAACAATTGTTCGATCCGCTTTTAACCGTTCACTGGCGTATAGCAGGGCAACCCCACAATTTTTGACAGCGGCCAATACGACGTCTTCATCATCCTTAAGCCCCTCACTGGCAAATTTCAGAACACTCCCATCGTTCCCAACAGCTTTTTTGACCAGTTCTTTATCCGCCTGAAGCTCAGGTCCAGCATGTTTTAATGATAAGGGTTCTGAGCCAACCGCCGTGAATACTACTTCTCGGTCATTATTTAATTCCGGAAAATATCTCAGCTTACCGCTTATTCCTGGTTTTGCCAGTGCTTTTAAGGCAAGTTTCCGATAAAGATGATGGTTGTTAAGCAGGTTTTTCCTGAAATTGTGGTGAAATAATCGATAGGAATCATCTTTATCACTGCACTTCAGCGCCAACAGAAGAAGCTCTTTATAGAATTCAGGATGTTGTTCCAGATACTCAGTTGCCGCATTACAGGAAAGAGCCTGTGATGTGTTTTCAACTGCCGTGGTTAACAAGCGCCGGAGAAGTTCAGGATTTGATGATAGCTCTGGCCCTATAAGGGCAATGGTGGTTTCGGTGATTTCCGGATCCTCTGTATTTGCCAGGACATAAGACAGAATTTCAATATCGTTTTTAAAGGGTTCCGGCACATCGACAATAGCGCCAGTGTGGCTTTTGATGGCGGTAAAAACCATTGCCCGCTGATTGCGTAGTTCAGGAGCAAGGTATTTCAGGATATGGCCATTTTGCGACACCAGACGCATGGCCGTTGTTTCGTCAGCTAGCCAGTTAACGTATTTGTTCACCAGGGGGCTGGCTTTGGCTGGATCAGAAAGTAGCCAATGCCAGAGTATTTTCTGCCTGTGCGTATCGAGTTGATCGTTCAACGCTTCTTCAATACAGTTGATGGGAGCCTGAGAAAAGATCAGCGCCGTTTCAACCAGGTGACGAATCGCCCTGTCCCGGGTACAGTGGCTCATCAGTGATTTTGTGCGTGAGTAAGCGGAGCACCAGTAGATATGCTCCAGGGCTGATCGATTGGTTGCAGCGAAAGCGGGATTATTCAGCCTTTCCCTGATTGTGGCCATATTCCAGTTTGTCTGACTTTCGTCCAGATGTAATGGCCCCAACAAAAAATCCATATTGAACAGGATGTGCAATACACTCAGAATGTCCACAAACATGTGCTGCAAATCTTTTTTGTCAGGAAGATGGGTGAGTTCAAAGAGGGCCTGGCCTGTCTGTTCATTGAAATGAATGTCCGGTGCATTGAAACCGCTATTTTTCCAATAGTGAGACAGCGTTTGCGCCAAAAACCACAGTCGTTTGAACTTTCCGCTCAGGGTTTCTTGCAATGAATCGGCCAGCGCCTCAGAGTAACACATCCGAAAAGTCCGTTGTTTGCCACCGTCGGCTTGTTCCAACAGGTCGATGGTACACGCATGGCCCAGCAGCTGAATCGACAACCGGGTACAATCTGGCATATTGAGAGCGGTCACTCTTTCGGCCCGTAATTGCCTGAGTGCCTCACGGCAAGTGTCATCGAATAATGGTTCTTTCTGAGACGTTGAGAAATCAACAATATCGATTTTTCCATAGATAGGCCGCCTTATTGTGCTCACTTCACCCTGCCCTGAAGCGGTGGCCACGGGCCAGAGCCTGGTGAGAAAACATTTATGCAACCATAGAACCAGTTCATGAACGCTCTCAATGTTGTGTACCTGATGGACTGCTTCAAGCCTTTGCAGGTGGTCTTTTAATAACTGGCAATGGGCCAGCCATTGTTGAAAATCCGAACCTGAGGCCGGTAACTCCTTGCCAGGCAGAAATGGCCTTGTGACCTGGGCAAGGGTTTGTTTAACCTTTGTTTGCACCAGCGCCAGTTGCTCGCGAAGGGGGATTAACTCCTCCTGGTATTGCTGCTTAAGATCAGGATCAGCGGCTGCAAGCATTAAAAACCGTTCGTAGCCAGAGAGAAAAGCCGCAATCTCTTGCATAAAGTTGTCGATCTCCTGAACACATCCCTGCACAATCTCTTGTCGCTCGGGGTGCATGCTCAGTTGGACAGCGCCGGTTTTGGACAGGCATAAATGAATCAGTCGTTCAGTCCCGAAAAAATCCAGCAGCCTGGTGTTTTGCTCGACAAGCCAGGAGAACAGACGTGCTACCGACGGTTCTTTTTCCGGCTCCGCAGGTTGGTATGCCTGCTGGGCAGCCTGCGCGGCTTGATAATCAGGGGTGGCCGATTCGCCACTGAAATTCAACAACTCCTGTTCCCGATCACCCGGCAATAAAAACCCGCCGGACTCTTTCTGAAACTTCCCACACACCAGCGTTACCCATTCCTGCGCATCATTATCGGGCCACCATTGAGGCTCCTTCATCCCCACACAGGGTATGCGCTCCTGCCTCAGGCCGATGGATATATGGTCGTTATTAGCCCATTTGTTGAAGACAATCCCCTTTGTTTTTTCCAGAACCTCCGGGGCCAGTAGCCAGTCACCGCCATGGTCACAAAAAAGAATGACATTGTCAGGCAGACTGCTCCCGTTGACCGGACCGCTGATGGCCAGCGCCAACCCTGAGCCACAACCGTCGCTAATGACGGTGCCCTGATCCAGAGCCCGGGGGGGAGATGCCATGGAAAAATGGCTGCCGCCGGGCAGGCAGGTAATCGGGCGTCCCTGCAAAAAAAGGACATGGCCATCCGGATCAATGGCAAATTCAAAGTCCACAGGGCACAACAACGCGTCTTCCAGTATCTTCCCCCCCTCAACCAAGCGGCTCAGTTGCTCTTTGCCAATGAACTCAGCCGTGGCAGCAGCAGGTTCAAATTTGACCCACTCTTCCTCATAGCCACCCTGTTCATTGGCGCGCAAAATGAATCCACACTCAGGATTGCCGGGGTTAAAGGTGGCCTCCCATTGCTCGCCGTTGCGCTTAATCTCATAACCATGGGGAGTGATACCGTATTGACCGGACACCACCGTCTTGGGCTGCCCCGGCCCCCACTCGAGCACTAGCGTGCGGTCATCAATGCAGCGATAACTCATTCCCACCCCGCCAACGCAACATTGAATGCACTGTTGCAGGATAATTGCCATCCCTTGCGGGGCTGTTGGGGAAAAAACCGCGGGACGGTAAGCAGAAGCGAGCACTTTCAGACAGGTTGCCACGATATCCGCCTGGTCATGCACCAGGGATTGGTACTTGCCGGCCTGGGCGTTACCAAAGGCGTCCTCAGCCACGCCGGAGCTGCGCACGATAATCGGACTATCGGGCTTAGTCAGGCCGGTGCGCAACTCCTTATAAATATCCCGTATGGTGTCGGCAATGGTCAGAGCGCTTATTTGCTGATAAAAGTCCGCGCCAGCAATAAACGAAGAAAGCGCATCGAGCCAGCGTTGTTGTCTTGTTGTTGGCTTGCCCGATGGGTTGCCTGCTGGTGCCATTTGGGTAATCCACTGTCTTATATTCACCAGACTGGCCGTTGTATGGGGAAACTCATGGCCATCATCCAGCATGGCCAGCAATGGGCTGGCATCGAATGGAAGCGCCTCAAGATTCTGCACGATGCTTGTCTCAATGCAGCGAAATGGCGGGACAGTTAATCCTGCGCTCTTCATCAGGGTCAGGAACATCCCTTTTCCACCTAACAATTTCCGATTTGGAATAGTCGGGGAATCAACGTTCAGCTGCGATTCGGTAAAGCGCCTGGTTTTTAATGGCGGTGCAAACGTTTCAGTGATTTTTTGGCCGGTGCTGCCAGAAGGAGTAAACGTGGTATCAATCCCGGAAGTTTCACACTTTCGATTTGAAGATAAAGCGTAAGTTTTTAAAGCGCCTGATACCGGACTTTCACCATTGGCGGCTTCAGCTTCCCTGGTGCCAGGCAAACAGCTGGAACAGGAGTCTGTGACCGGGTGGCTAATAATATCTGACTTTACATTAAACATGATGACATCTGCTGTGTAGTTGTAATAACACTGTTTTTATTCTGGAAAATAACCCTTCGGGCTTAAACTTTGACCGTTCAGATATAATCTATACCCCTGAAAATAAGGGCTTCTCAGCGATTTCGTTCAGACTTGAAAAACGCTTTCACTTTATGCACAAACCCGCTTGCAGTGTGTTTCTGGTCGGCTGCTTCCGCTTTCCTCAAATCGACTCCTCGCACATCAGCATTATGTTCCATCATTAACAGACAGGCTTTCTGCCTATTGCAATAGTCATAAGCTGTCATATTGTCTTTATCCAGAATGTTGAAGTCAGCCCCTCGCTTCAGCAGTTCCCGAATCATTACTACATAGCCTCCACCCGCTGCGATGTGGAGTGCTGTTATTCCACGTTCATCCCGGGCATTGATGTCCACTTTTTTGCTTTCAATCAGTTCGACAAGGATGCTTTGTCGATGTGCCAGATTTTCCGAAGTGGGCAAATGTGCAAAACCTCTGTCCATCACGGCATAATGGATAGCTGAACGCCCACGTATACTTGGTAACTCGGGGTTAGCCTTTCTCTTTAGCAACTCACTCACAGTATCTTTTCGGTCCTTTAAAGCCGCGTCGTGAAGGGACGTAATCCGGGTTGCTTCATGTTTCCATGCATCGATGTCAGCCCCATCTGATATTAAAGAGTCGACCAGTGTCCATTGCCTGTTTTGTACGGCACAAACAAGCATCGTTGCACCATCAGATGTGCAGGGTGCATGAACATCAAATTTGGCATTGTGAAGGCTCTCCAACATTTTGGCTGTGTTTTGGCCATTGGACCTGGCGACGTCCAAAACCATCAGGCCGACGTTGGTCCTGGCGCTCATGTTGGCCCCTTTCACAAGCAGGTGGTTAAAAACGTCCAGCTTGCCCTGGGCAGCAGCAAAGTGGAGTGGCGTAAGCCCGCGTGAATCACTGGCGTTAACATCAGCCCCGAGCAAAACCAAGGTATCAATGACACACTTAATGGCTTTTTGATTGCGAAGGCTCTTGACTAAATAGATGAGGGGTGTTCTCTCATTGTTGTCCCGATGATTGATGTCAGCCTGGTTTTTAGTCAAGGCGTTCATGAAATATTGAATGGTATCCAGCTGACCATTTTTGCAAGTGAGCAGGTAGAGTGGCGCCCTGCCATTGTTATCCCGGGCGTTGACGTCGACGTTAAGCTGAAGCAATTTATCAAGGATGGCCTGCTGGCCTGATGCAGCCACAAGGTGAAGAAGCGTCCTCCCCTTATTATCTCTGGCGTTGATGTCTGCCCCATAATTCATCAACTGGTCAATAATATCTGGCTGATCCTGACGAGCTGCATCGTGAAGAACTGTTTTCCCCTTATTATCCCTGGCGCTGATGTCTGCCCCATACCCCATCAACTGGTCAATGATTTCTGGCCGACCCAGACGAGCTGCATCGTGAAGTACCGACTTCCCTTTATGACGACTCCTGACGTTGATGTTTGCCTCATGGTTCATCAACATCTTAATGACATCTTGCCGCCCCTGACGAACTGCAAGGTGGAGTGCCGTTCCCCTGATATTGATCTCAGCGTTAACCCTGGCACCTTTACCCAATAAAAATTCCACAAGCTCCCAGCTATGCTCCCTGGCCGCATGAGCAAGCATTGTTGAACCGCAATTATCACACTTCGCATCAATCTTGAGCCCGGCATTTACCATACAGCGGATCAGGGGCGTAATGGATCCATTCTTGTGAGCACACTGCATGACAGTCCAGCCATAATAAGTTTTGGCGTTAACGTCAGCACCCTTGTTAACAAGCAGTTCAATTATTCTTTTACTGCCACGTAAAGCGGCTATGTGAAGAGCTGTCTCTTCGCCATAGTATTTGGTTTTCGCGTTGATATTTGCTCCTTTTTCAATCAGGGCGAGGATGTCATCATCGATCAGATCCTCCAGATTCTTAGTGAAGGTGAGTGCATTGTGGAGGTCTTTAGTAGCTTGTTTAATGTCTGCTTTTGTTATTTTTCCGGTTTGGCCATGAGCTTGCGTCCCGGCTTTCGTGACGGACTTGTTTGGCCAAAGAGGCTCAGTTTCCGGCTCAATCGCACGATTACCAACAGGGGTTTGGCAGGTCAGACCTAGAGATGGATCAATAGACGACGAGTGAGTACGGTGTGCAAAGGGAGCCAGGGAAACTAATGAACTGCTGGTTTTCGGCTCTGTAGAAGCATCGCAGACGTCTTCATGGGGCAATTGCTGATAACCCATGCTTACAGGTCTGGGTGTGAAAATTTTCAAAATGTTCATATTGATAGTTCCTGTTAAAAAATACTTTGCTTCGGTTTTGTACTCCAGTACTTCATTGTTGTTCACCACTTTGAGCAATCTTTTTATTGGTTGAGCTTTTGATTGGTTGAACTTTTGATTCGTTAAAAAGAAGACTATAAAAGGTCCGTAAACCTGTTTTGCTAATTAGACAAAAAAAATGATAAAAGTTGCACGATGAGAAAGTTTTTTGCCTAGTCAAGATAAAAAGGAAAAGATAAAAAAGGGGTGCTCTCTCGGGTTAATAGCTGGCTCAGCAATCAAGTAGAACTTTGCCTGACATAACGTTAGACCACAGTTGTTCCCAGCGCCCCTTGCTATAGGTACTATGGTACCCCTTGCTATAGGTACTATGGTAAAAAAGGACACCCAAAAAAATGAGGTAAATAGATGAAAAAGGACACCCAACTTTTAAAAAATGAAAATAAAAAAGGAAAAATAAAAAAGGACACCCAACTTTTAAAAAGTGAAGAGAGTACGACATGTATTCATTTTTAAAAATGATAGTATTGATCGTTTTAAGAAATTCTCATTCATACCAGGCAGGAAGAGGATAAAAAGCACTCAGCAACAGCCAGATAGAAGATACTATCGAGACAATATAAGAAAGAGTTCTCAGAAAACTCTAGCCACATTAAAGTAAATGAAAATGTGTTGATCAGGCAGGATAGAGTTTACCGCTCACAGACATCCCATGAACCCAGCATTTTCCGGTGCTTTCTGCATAAGCCTTCAGTGAAGCCAGCTTGCCGACTGCGCGGTGAAAACGATTATGCCAGCGCATAGTCTGCAGCCATTCACTTGGGTCAATACCCAAGCGCTCCAGGATAGGCGGTACATCGCCAGTTATACGACCACGTTTGCCTTTGCGAATAATTCGGCCAGACCAGTCAACCAGTTCAAAGTAGCTACTGAGTGGGTATGGAATCGCCTGTTCAGGATTTTGACCCTGAGCTTTTAACGGTTTCAAGTGTGCCTTTTGTTTTTTTCCGTTTGCGCTGTCGTATGACTCAATGCGTTCTTTTATAGAGGTATGCTCTGAGGTTTCCAGAGTTGCAGCAATTTTTGCCCGGATGGGGTTTAAGTCGACATAGGCCATGCAAGTCAGCAATGCGGCATCATCTAGCAGGGCCTGACTTTTGTAACGACCTTCCCAAAAGCGCCCTTTGCACTCATCCTCTTTATTGGCCAGCCGGGCTAAATATTCGTTAAGACAGCGCATGAACCAGCTGATATCCATTAAACGACTGCGGTACTCCTGTGCATATTCTTCAACACGTAGCAGCTCTGCTTTGCCCAGCTGATCGTCGGCAAGATAACGCTGAACCAGGTGCGGGCCAGAAAAAAGCTGCGTCCAGCGTTGTAAGACTTCTTTGGTGTCCCATTTTTTGGCTTGCTGACTATTGATATGGAGCACCACATGATAATGATTCGACATAACCGCATAAGCACAGACTTCCAGGGCAAAAATACCAGAAAGTGCTTTCAACCGATCAACCACCCACTGCCTGCGATGCTCATAGTTTTTGCCTGAGAAATTGTCTTTGCCACATAGGAAAGCCCTGCGAACACAGCGTGCCATGCAGTGGTAGTAGGGCGTACTGGCTGGATCTATGAGGTTTTTTCGGGCAGTCGTCATGTCGTTTTTTTTGGTTACTGGGTATATGTCCGTAAAGCCTTTGAGAGGCCCCAGTAGGAAAATAGACAGTGTGGCCGATTAGTCAAATTTTAGGTGTCCTTTATTTCCGCTTTTCCTTTATTTCCGCTTGTCTTTGGGTGTCCTTATTTCTTGTCCTTTATTTCTTGGTTCCCGAATTTTAGGTGTCCTTTAATTCCTTCTGTTTGGGTGTCCTTTATTTCTTTCTGTTTGGGTGTCCTTTATTTTTTGCTTTATTTCTTGCTATTTCCGCTGTTGTTTGGGTGTCTTTTATTTTCTTCTTTATTTTCTCTTTTCCAATATCATGCTGAACAGTAAACATGTAAAGAGCCCCCTTTAACTGATAGTCTTGCTAAAAACTCGATATTCGATGGTAAAAACCGGGGAAACTTCCTCCCGGTATTGTTACATTAAGCTGGCCCGAGAACTCTTATTGGACCCAATAATTGACCATGAAACCCATTCGTCTTCTTGATAACCGACTGGCTAACCAGATCGCTGCCGGTGAGGTGGTGGAACGTCCGGCTTCAGTCGTCAAAGAACTGCTGGAAAACAGCATTGATGCCGGTGCCAAGCGTCTGACGGTTGAAGTGGAAAATGGCGGTGTCAAATTGATCCGTATCCGTGATGATGGTCACGGCATACCCAGGGATGAGTTAGCCCTGGCACTCTCCCGCCATGCCACCAGCAAGATATCTGAACTGGAAGACCTGGAAGGTGTGGCTACCCTCGGATTTCGCGGGGAGGCGCTTGCCTCCATCAGCTCAGTTTCCAGACTCACCCTGACGTCTAATGTGGCAGAACAGGCATCAGGCTGGCAGGCCCGAGTGGAAGGACGGGATATGGAAGCGCAGGTTATGCCCGCACCGCATCCGGTGGGCACCACCATAGAAGTCAAAGACCTGTTTTTTAATACACCGGCTCGTCGCAAGTTTCTCCGTACTGAAAAGACCGAATTTTCTCACCTTGAAGAGGTGGTTAAGCGCCTGGCTCTGTCCCGCTTTGATGTGGGCTTTACCCTTCGCCATAATCAGCGCAGTGTCCATCAGCTTCGTCCTGCAGTGACCCAGGCGGAAAAGGATCGCCGGGTAGCTGCACTTTGCAGTCCCAAATTTATTGAACATGCGGTTATTATTGATGTTGCCGCCTCTGGCCTGAAACTGTACGGCTGGGTGGGGCTGCCTACGTTCTCCAGGGCCAGCGCTGATCTGCAGTACTTCTTCGTTAACGGTCGTGTTATTCGGGATAAGCTGGTGGCTCACGCAGTTCGTCAGGCATACCGTGATGTACTTTACAACGGGCGTCATCCGACATTTGTCCTCTACCTGGAGTTGGATCCGGCCATGGTGGATGTCAATGTGCATCCTACCAAACATGAAGTCCGTTTTCGGGATGGCAGAACGGTTCATAACTTTCTGTTCAGTACTTTAAATCGTGCCCTGGGTGAAGTTCGCCCGGAAGATCAGCTACCACCCACGGTTTTGACCAATCCGCCTCAACCCACGGCATCGGGTATTGATGCCGGTGAGTTTCAGGGCCAAGAAGCCATCCAGCTTGCAACCGCCCCGACAACATCCGACAGTACCGGGCATTATACCAATCAAAGCTCCGGCGGTAGTGGCAATCATGACCGTCGCCCTGCTTTATCAGAAGCGCCATCGCCCGGCCAGGTTAAACGACAGATAGAAGCCTATAGCCAGCTATATGCCACTTCTGCTGAGCCTGTAACTGCCAGTCAGGCGAAAGCTGTGGGTGACCATGCGGTACAGGAAACCGGCGTCGCATTTTCCGCTCAGGTGTCGGCGCAGCCGTTGCCGGAAAATGACTCTCTGGCACCGCCTCTTGGCTATGCCATTGCCCAGCTGAAAGGAATATATATTCTCTCGGAAAATGACCAGGGGATGATTCTGGTGGATATGCATGCCGCTCACGAACGGATTACCTATGAGCGCATGAAGCTGTCCTATCAGGAGCAGGGAATTCGTGCCCAACCATTGCTGGTGCCTAAATCCGTATCGGTGAGTGAACGTGAGGCAGACTGCGCAGAAGAAAACAGCGAATACTTTACCCGTCTGGGACTGACCCTGGAGCGGATGGGGCCGGAAACGCTGCTGGTGCGTCAGATACCGGTGATGCTGCAGAATGCCGATGTTGAGAAGCTATTGAGAGATGTACTCTCAGACTTGATGCAACACGGTACCAGCGACCGCATTGAAGCCCATATCAATGAAATACTGGCCACCATGGCCTGTCATGGGTCGGTGCGGGCTAACAGAAAACTGTCCATTGAAGAGATGAACGCCCTGCTTCGGGATATGGAGCAGACAGAGCGCAGCGGACAATGCAACCATGGTCGCCCAACCTGGACCATGCTCACTATGGATCAATTGGATAAGTTGTTTTTGAGGGGGCGCTAGGAGGCTGTCCGAGAATAGTCTGCCCTACTGCGGTGGCAGCAAATTGGTCTAAAAATTCCGTTTTGTTCGGCAAATAGCCCCGCTATTCACCTCACAAAACGAAATTTTTATCCTCAATTTTCTGCCATCCTCGCTACGGGGTCGCCTAGACGGGCGCTATTCTCGGACAGCCTCCCAGGAAGCTTTGGCCATGACCAATACACGACTGTAGCAATCCAGAGCACACTCGCCACAGCCACTGCAGAGACTGAGGTCTATCACCGGCTTATTATCCGCAGCAAAGCTGATCGCCTGTTCAGGGCAGGTTTCCTCACAGAGGTTACAGTACATCCCCAGTTCTGCCTGGCAACTGCCAGCAAGTTGGGGAATCACCTGCCGCTTTTTCCCTTGTTCACCGCTCAAGGCTCCCGATGGGCAGGCATCAACGCACTGTCCACAAAAGTCACAACGACCGTAAGAAAGGTCCAGTACAGGACGACCAGAAAGAATCTCTTCTTGCTCATCGGATTTTCCCAGCACCCGCATCGGGCATTGCTCAATACACTGATCACACTGGGTACACAGCGCCAGAAACAGTGTGTTATCTACTGCCCATGGCGGCCGTGGGTAGCGGCTATTGGGGATCACCTGCTCGGGTTCAGGGGCGAAACGCCGGAAAAAAGCCCGCCTTGCCGGGGATACCAACTGTTCGTCTTCTGTTCTCTGTATATCGGACACGACTTAACCAGAAGCCTGTAGGCTTGAAAATTGTGCCCAACATACGCTGTTTGAAGAATGATTAAACCGGTATTTATACGTGACACTTTTCGCCCTGTGCCCCTTTACCTTGCTTGGCTCACATTTACAGCGTATCCAGTTGTCAGCTGTTGCAGAAATAAATCCGGCCAATTGACCATCTTGCAAGTTTAAGGTGCGTCTTTGTTATTCCAGACAGTCTTATACTTCCCATCGGGAGACGTGACTATATCGAAGTCCGGTGAAGAAAATAATGCAGGAATATATAATTCTTTGATGATCTTATAATAAATAAAATTACCTTCATATATAGAAAACAAAGAACAGTTTTCTCCATAATAACTCCTGCACCTATTGATTAATTATTGCTCAATCATTTTAACCAGTTATTCACCGATGCTGCGTCAGTCGACGAGTGAGAATATCCGGCGGGCATTTTCTGTGGTTGCAGCAGCAATCTCTTCTCCATCCACACCCAGCACCTGGCTCAGCGCATGGATCACATAGGGCAGATTGGCCGGTTCATTATCACTTTGTCCTTTGCCACGACCACCCCTGTGCTGATCTGGCTGCCGGGGCATAACCAGATAAGGTTTTAAAAACGGTGCATCGGTCTCAACCATCAGCCGGTCACGCAGAGCCTCCCAACCGACAGAGCGCAGCGCACCCACCAGATCTTTATTACGCGTATTGCCGATCCAACCGGTAATCCCGATGGAACAGCCCAGATCAAGATAGGCCTGCAGCTGCTCACTGTTACCGGTGAAGCAATGAACGCAGGCCATGGCTGGAGAAGGCAGTTGATTTATGTAGTCTGTCAGAATTTCAATGAATTGCTTGTGGGCACCCCGCTCATGCAAAAACAGTGGCTTTTTCAGTTGTGCCGCAAGCTCCAACTGCTCCCTGAACACATCTCTTTGGACATTTTTGGGAGACCACTCGCGCACAAAGTCCAATCCACACTCACCTACTGCAATACAGTGGCTGCCGCCCCGTTCCATTAATTTTTTCATTTCCGGTATGCCACCATCTTGCTTAAAATTCCTGGCTTTGTGTGGATGGCATCCCACTGTGTAATACAAAGAGCATCGAGAGGAATCGGCAGACGCACAGGCTCCAGCGGCCCCGGTAGCATGCGGAGATTGCTTCAGCCATTTATCCACGGCTTTCTGCGCCTCTATTGCTAAAGCAATAGAAGTACCTGTTATCATGATGCGACCGACGCCTGACCGGGAAGCATTGGCAATAACCCGGGACAAGTCACCAAACCTGTGTCCGACGAGATTGGCTCCGATATCAACCAATGGCGTCTTGTATCGAGGCCTGAACTCCGCAGGCGTCAATTTCACCTTGCTCAATTCTGATCGGTCAGCCAACTGAAAATCAGAAGAATCACGACCTCTGGCAGTAACATCAGGTGATGCAGCTGTCTTGGTTGAGCGCTGGCAATGACGGGACTTCAGCCCCCTGTCGGGCCTGGTCTGCGGCTCCTGGACGGCAGGATAGTCCGGGTTGTCCAGGTATCGGGATGCACAGGGGGAACCTGAAAAAGGCTTATCAGAAGCACCTGAGCGCCCCTTCTTTTTTTTATTTTTCCGGCCTTTTGACGAACTGCCTTCTTGCCAGACTTTCAGATCCGATTCGTCGGCAGCCGCCTGCTTGCCTTCGCTGCTAACGTCATGAGAGGAAGCGGGATTGGATGACGTGATATTGGCCGGAATCATATTAGTCAGCTCGCTCCTGCCTTACATCATTAGAAGTTGCCGTCAACATTTTCACGGCACACAGGCACTTTTAACTTGAACGATCAGGCTAGTAAACGGATACGACAATTGCCACTGTACACGACAATATTCATGGTGTGTTCTCCCACCTGACCAGGCTGAGAAAACGACAGTATCAGTATGGCACTGGTTAATGCTGATAATAATTCAAACGGTATTAGTACCTGTTTAAGTAGTTGGCCAAATGGAATCGTATATTTCTGGCTTACCCACATAGAATAAAGCCTTATCAGCATCACTTTTTCTCTATAAATTATTGAATTATCCCTTGAAAAAAACCTTGGCACTAACTTTGCGCAAGCATCAATGGAATATCTATTAACTGACCTCAAGGAAAGGGATTTATGGCTTAGAGCCTCAAAACCTGCCGCTTCCAGAGCTGGAAGCGGTGCTCATCATTCAGTTTTCATGGCAAATACAGTTTTGAACTTATAGTTAATCAAAAGGTCATAATATTAAGGTACTATTACAAATTCAGGGTAGTTTTCAGGGCATGTTTAATTCTCCTTTATCAATGGGCAATGGTTCTCCTTCTTTTTTAAATTTTAACGGAGGAGAAGGTACTCTAAATGCCCCCCAGACCCGTGTTTTCAATACGCAAACTCCGGGTTTGTGTCAGTCTGGACCAATGTCAATGATGCCCGGGCAGAGTATCACTACTCAATTACAACAAAGGAATATCAAGGCAACAGAGACAACACACTGCAATATGAATCCGGTAATGCATGCTGCCCCTTTGGATCACAGGCAATTCACAAATCCCCCCCAGCACCGTAAAGAAACGCCCCCCATGTTGACGTCGTCAACCGGGATCTATAATCCAAATTCACAATGCTCCCCGGGTTATCGATTCAGTTGCCCAGATCAAAGTGCGTCATTTTTGCAATCACCACCAGTTTCCGGCCTGCGCCCTGATAGTCAGGACCCTTTATTGTCGTCCGGTGTATTCATCAGATCCAATCGTCCCCGATTAATGCCAGACGCCTCTCCAAAAGCAACGGCTCCCCGTTTACCAAGTCAACGACTGGCTCATTTCTCAACCCCCCCTGTAGAGGCTAATCTGCCCCGACAGGTTTCCCGGGTTTCGCTTCAGCTGCCTCTGCCTCCAAACCACCCTCTGGTTTCGCAGCTCAATGCTACAGTGTTAGGTGCACCAGCGACTCCCGATTTGACGCCGACCCTGGAAATCGGTAACCACAATGCATCAACGGTGCCCCCCCACAACCCTGCAAGAAAATCCTCACGGCTTTTGTCAGCCGTAGCACAATCCATTTCTAACACCGTCATTCCTCAGCTTAAAACGGAGATAACCAGAACGGTCGAAGCTATAATGCCTGATGTAATGCGGGAACTAATGGGGGAACAAATCAAAAGTGAGGTAACCAATGCTGTCAAAGCTATGATGCCCGTATTACAGCAACAAATAAATCAAGTTGTTTCATCATCAATAACAGCAACTATTCCAGGCATGCACCCCCTTCTTGTAAAATCGGTTTCAGAAGCAATCAAGCCATTATTGGAAGCCAGGCAGGAGGAAGCAAACAAACAACTTCGCGAACATACCGATAAAATACTGGCAGAAACCACTGGAAAGCACATTAAGAAGGCATTTGAAGAAAATTTTTCTCAATACCAGGCACAGCAGAAAAAAACTAAAGCAAGTTCTTCAAATTCATCAAGCCGGGTTCTGGAAACACTGAATGGCCCTCCTCCTCTGAAAAAAATGCGTACTTCGTACGAATCGATTCCTGTTGCTGATCCTGAAGTTGAGAGAAGCCAAGTTAATGTATCAAAATTAAGCAGCGAAGTGAGTAAGTTCATGCGTATTAAAGCACTGAACAACAATGAGTGCACTGTCGGAAAGATTCTACAACTGGCAGCTCGATTAATTGATAATGATAAGGAATTACTGCTCCGGGCTGCAAAGCCACGAACAAAAAGACCACGCACAAACCTGAATCATCAGGAGCGAATGAAATTAGAAAAAGCTAGAAAAAGAAGAATACAGAAACAAATCGATTCAGGGATACAGGAACTTGGAAACAGCGTTAGACGATTTTCGGAACAACACCTTAAAGAAACAAGACCGGGTCACGATAGCACCCCTGGTGAAATCATTGAACAAGCATGCTCTATCCTGCGTGATAAAAATAAAAATACTTTGGAAGTGCCGTCTATTAAAAGGAAAGGTTTACGCAGTGCCGGAAAAGGTATAACTCTCAGTGAATATCACAAAAACCTTAAGGCATTATTAGCTAAAGAGAAGAGTGAACGATTAGCTAAAGAGATGAGTGAACGGGAAGATACCGGTTCTGTGAAAAACAGTGAAGCAGATAAGTAGCTGGCCATATGGAATCATATACCGTTGGCATCAAAAGAGTCGTCATAAAAGAATAAACAGGGAAATGCAGAATTTGACAGTGAGACGTAAAGGTCTCAACGACAGATGGGGCCTCCAGGGCTGCGATTGGCTCAGTAGAGATGGGCAAAGTAATGGGACCCAAAGGCGAGACCACTGCCAGTACGGCGCCTGTCGTTGTCGAAGTTGCGTGGTGATCTTTCTTCACTGCCCCAGAAACAAAAGAGCACCGGGTTATTGGGCTTTAGTCCGGACTTTTTGAAAATCCGAATCGCTTCCAGCAGCGCCACAACACCGGAGCCATTGTCATTGGCACCGGGACTTTTCCGGAAAGTATCCAGATGAGCACCAGCCACCACAACGTTACTGGATTTGCCGGGAATCAGGGCACATAGATTACAGCCTTTATCCAGGGCAGATTTGGGGGTCGCCGAATTTAAATCAAACGTTTTACGAAAATCGCGTCTCCCGTTGCCGTAAGAGAAATCCTGTCGGAAAGAAGCGACCCCCATCCTGTCAAGAAAACGCTCCAACTGTTTGACCACTTTTTTGTATTCCCCTTTGGAGAACTTATGAACATTATCTCTGGGGCCAAACTTCAGTATTCGCTCTAACCGCCGCTGCAGATGCCGGGTATCGACCTCTGCGGTAAACTTGTTGGCAATGTCAGCAAGGAGCATTACCATCGTTCGCAACAGGCTTTTACCGCTGAGCTCGAAAGGGCTGCTGATAGTCTGTCGATTGAGAGTGCAAGGTGTTGCTGCTTAATAAGCCCTTTAAAAAGACACAAAGTTGCTCTGTCTGCTGCCGATCAGCACTGGGCTGCTCCGTCAGTTTCCTTGTTGCCAAAGTAAGCGCCGACTTGATAATAACCTGGGGATTTCTGTTCGCTTTCCCTGCCCAATAGTTCACCACCATTTTGGCAATATCCGGATGCTCAAGGGCTACGTCATAAAGAAATACCTCCGGTTCGGAGTTGATATCAACATCAATGTTGATCAGTTCACTGACCACCTTGCGATGGCCACGGCGTGCCGCATCGCTCAGGCACCGGCCAAGGGGACCCGCCATCTTCTGGTTGCCCGCGAGTGTCTCAAAAAGTCGGTGATTTCCTCCATCAGCAGCGCGAACCAGCAAACTCATCATGTGGTCATGCTGTTCAGCCACAATTTGCCAAAGCTTTGACCGCACCGATTCTTGTAATGTCAGTTGCTGGTCACAAATAACGTCGTCAACATTGTCAGTGATCGAGACAATGGAACGCACCAAGTATATAAGGCTATTTTCAGCGAACAGAATGGCGGCCAGCAGCAACGGATGCACATCTCCGCCAACATCCGCAGCGTTCAGTTTAATCCCGGCCCTGACAAACTGTTGCAACTTGTTCCTGTCTGCGCCCTGCACAATCTGAATCAGACTCGGGGTAGCCCGGACACCCAGTTGCCAGAGTTCTCGCAACAGATCGGTATTTCCCGTTTGTGCAACGCCAGGGAGGAGGTCGCTACTGCCATTGAGCCGGGAGAGATCCCATTCAACATGTTTCATCTTATGCACAGCGTCCAGCAGCAGCTTGACCATTGGCTGCCGGTCCAGACCAATGGCCAACACCAAAGCATCGGTCAATACCCTTGAAAGATCTCTGTTGATGTAACCACCGGACTGTTGGCTCGATGCAGCAGGGATGTTGGCAGTCGAGCCTGAACGTGTCAGGAAAGCCAGAATGGACCGGACACTGTCATGGCAGTTCCCCTGTATCGCCTGAGAGAGGAGAGAGCCCCTGGTCTCGTCGGTGATATCAAGATCAGCTCCGGCGCGAATCAATGCCCGGATAACAGCTTCATTCCTTTCCAGATGAGCCCGATGGTCGTTGATAGCATCATCACAGGATTTTATCCTCACATTGCCATGACCCGGCGGCTCCTCAACTCGATCCCGCTGCCAGCCTCCCTGTCGGTTAAGGGCGGGGGAATCTTCCGGCTTCCCCTTTCTGTTCTCATCCCTGTCCTCAGCCAAAATGATCTGCCTTACTGTCAGCACACTCTCCAGATCAGTACGGACTTGTTTGCTTCTGGCCAAAATCGACACCAGGATAGTCCTGAGACCAGCAGCTCCGGACTCACGCTCAACATCCACCAGCGATGAGAACACTGGCGGATTGTCCACCTCACTGAACATCAGCGCCTTAACCTGGCTGTTTCTTGCCTCAATATCATCAAAAGACGATAGCAGTACTGACAGAGCTTCCGTTTCCCGGGCTTGTGCCGCAAGCTTAATGTCATTAGCGGGATCAATACCGTTGCGAATGAGCATTTTAACCTTCTCTTCCTCCTTGCGAGCTGCCGCTATCAGCAAACCCGACGCCGACCAGCAACGGCTTTTATCCATACCGGCCTTGAGAAATTCATCAGCTACCTTCAACTCGTTATCACCAAGCGCCATGGCAAAGGCAATTTCAACGCTCATGGTTGTTTGCGTGGCGAAGACACTGACCACCTGACGCTGTTCGCTCACAGCAGCCTGATGGAACAGTTGCCGGAACTTTGTGCCGCCAAGGTCAGCCATACCCAGCAAAGGCCTGAGCATTTCAACGTCTGCCCGAGCAACCGCTGCAGTTACTTCACTTTCAATATCTACGCCACCTGTCGCTTTGATCAGCTGGTCAGCGATCGATTTATAGCCTTTTCGGACAGCAATGGAAAAGGCGGTTTTCCCTTCCATATTCAGCAGATCAGCTATTGCCCCCCTCTCCAGCAATAGCTGAACCATCTGCTGGTCTCCTCTGGTAGCAGCAGCGTGCAGCAAAGGCAAGCCATTGCAATCAGTGATATTAGGATCGACCCCGACCGCCAGAAGCGTTGTCAGCATTTTGTCATCGTTATTTTTCAGGGCTTCAGAAAGAATGATCACTGTTTTACCGACATCCATTTTATCTAACAGCTGTCTGATAGCCGGTTCACCGTAGCCAGGTTGATTACGTAAATAATTAATGACCTGCTGCATCTCACGGAACATTTGTCCTGCCCCCGGGTAGGAAGCCAGCAGTGATCGCAATTCCGTTTCAGTCCCTTCCCTGGTCGACCGGACAATAATATTGACGCGTTGGTCAGGCCCCAGAGCGTCATGCAACATACTGACCACCCTGGCATGGCTATTGCGTGTGGCTATAACCAGTGGCGTGTCAGCCTGACCATCCCCGCCACTGGCATCAATGCCGGCATTGAGCAGGGCCTGCACCAGACCTTCATCACCACTTTGCGCAGCAAGCCTTAAATAGTGACCACCGTCATCTATGTTCCTGGCCAGTAATTGTTCAAACAGTTCCAGTTGACTTTTAGAAACGGCCAGCACCATGGCGTCCAGCAAACACGCCCCTGATTTGAGCAACGCAGCAATGGCGGGTTCATTATGCTCACGGACACAGAGGCACAGTGCGTCTGTCAGCGTCACAAACGCTGTCAGTTCCTGCAATGCGCCGCGGTGTTCTTGTTGTGCAGCAAGGATTATGGCCTCAACGAAATGGCCATCCCTGATGATGTTGCGAAACTCAGACGATTCCTTAAAATCACGGAGCAGCCTCCTGTTCGCTGCCTTTGCGGCTATGAGAACAATCTTGCTACCACTGAGTCCGATGCTGTGCAGGAAATTTATCATTGCCGGGCTGTGGTCATCCTCAATGGCATGTTTGGCTACCGAGAAGAGATCAACGCCAGCGGCCGACAGCAATTTCGCCTTTTGCTTGTCCTTTCGTTCAATTGCCTGGAGCAGGCGCAATTTGGCAAACCCCAATTTATCGCTCCTGATCAGCATTGCCAATGTGCCTTCATCATTGTCTTCCAGGGCATGCGTCAGTGACTGTCGAAACATGTTCGGGTTAACGGCCATCTTCTTAACACACGTTTCATGATTATGTTCAGCAGCCACCAGAGCCGGAGGTACAGCTCCACGATAAAAAACACTTTCCTGCGGAGTGCGAAGAGTAGCCGGGGCTTGACGTGCGATCTCCTGAAGCATGTTCTGATCGCCAATGACACAGGCCTGAACCGCCAGTGGCTCTTGAATTCCAGAATGCAAATCTTCGAGATTGCGTTTCAACCCCTGACGAACCAGAGTCGGCAAATCAGGAATATGGTCGTCACTGCCCCTGCTATTCGCACCATTTTCTGAGCTTGCTGACGAGCTCGTTGAGCCACTTGCCATTGTTGTTGTGCTGTAACTGCCCCCCCATTGGCCAGACTGATCGTTTCCAGATGAGCTTGCTTGCCCACTCTTAATATGCTTTTGCAGATAGGCAGCAATTTCCGGATTACAGTAATTGGTACTGCCACTGTTGCTATAAACCAGGGTGTTCACATTAACGGCAGGCAGGGCATTCTGTTTGCAAAGCATACAACTCACATAAGCCCGGTTTGGTTTGACGGGAACCTCACAGGCCCTCTTGCCAAGACTGCTTCCTCGTTCTGATCTCCACTTTTGCAAGCAACTGGAGTGAATGATTTTTTTGCAACAATGGGTCACGACAAAATCATTAAACTTACCTTCCAACTCTCCGAAGCATAAATGGCATTGTAGCTCCAGATTAGTAGCTCTAGTTGGTGGTGCATTGACTGAATCCACAAATGACTCCACTGTTGTTTTTAAAGTTGATCTTAAATTTGTATCAACGCACCTTGTGACAATTTCTAATAGTCAAAGTTCATTATCCCTGCCTCTTTAGTTTCGTTTAAGCCTGAAATGATTATTACGTTTATCTTCAGGGCCTGTTGAGGCGTTTGTCTGCCGGGAAAATATGGGTGTTTTCTTTCTTTATGACTATCTTGAGTACCGATGATCAGGGCTTGATCAGGCGAAGCTGATAACAGTTATTGTGCGTTCACGAATCCGGAATTTATGAATAACCTATCACTCAGTCAGCAGGCGGCAGCAAGTGCAAATATTTCTACATCGATGCCGGATATTCCATCAGGCGAGAAAGGGAAGCCGGGTAAAGGGCGGTTTAAAGGCAAGATAGCAAAAGCAGTGTCCGGTGCCAGGAAGCGGGCACCAGACAAGGGCAGCATCAGAACAGGGTCGTCAGCACTGAAAAAGCCATTGAAGCAACTCCGGGAGGCTGGTGAACAGGGATTCAGGAAACTTGCCAGTAAGGGCTACCTCGACTCTGAAACTGCTGAAAGTTTATACAGTAAAAACATCCCTGCATTTGCCCGACACTATCAAGACGCCCTGAATGCCTACGTGCAGAAAAATTGCCTCCATTACCAATATCTTAAGGGTTATCTGGCAGAAAACCCGGAAGATTTTGTCTTCAGACTCCCGGAAAGCGCTGAGGACGAGCCTGCCGTTACAGTGACACAAATGCGGCCAACATTTGAAGCATTTGCAGAAGAAATAGCAAGTTTACTGGAAGGGCACGGGTCGGCTGGAACATTAGCAAAGGAGTTAATAAAAAGTCTTGAGCCTTTGGGTTTGTCGTTGTCTCCGGCAATGACAACAAGAACCTGGTCAGTGTATATGAAAGCCCCGGGGATTGCCGATTCGTCTGTGCAGCCTGAGACTGCTTGTGATAACAACAGCCCACCGGGCGTCAGTCAATTTCAACGCACCGATAGTGAGGAACGATTAAGAAACAAAGCATTGGAAGAAAAAAAAATAAAAGAAGAAAATTTAAAAAAAGAGCTGGCAGGCAACATACAGAGACTGCGCCAGGAGAATGGGCTCGCATTTGATAAATGCACAATAACCAGGCGTGTTGCTGAAGAGATTGTTCGTTTTGATGCCTGTTGGCAAGAGCCTGTGGGGTTGTCCGATTATCGGGAATTTCATGTTGCCAGCACTGCCGATGACCTTGAAAAACTCAGTCTGGAAATGCTAGTGGCTGAAGAGAACTCGCTTAAGTTCAAGAATCAGAAACTGCAGGAATACATCGCTTTAATATGGGAGAGTTTTCCCGTTCTATCGGATCAGCGCCAGTGCCCATTGGTTCAGTTTAAAGACCATTATTCCGTGAAGGAGGTACTGACTGAAGCAACTGCAATACTGGATCAGCCTGCACTGCAAACCTGTCGATCGGGTGGATTGCTCAAGTCACGACTGTTTGCTTCCCGGTACGCGCGGGAGCAGGAAGGGCGGGAATCAATGCTCGATGACCTTCAGCACTTGAACGCCCTTGGTGAAAGTCTTAAAGGGTTTGACAGCCTTGCACAAGCCGCTGAAAACTCCGCATGGTTTATGAATCTGGTTGGCGAGTGTCTGAGAAAAGGAATGCCTCAACCTGTTTTGACACTGGGAAAGATCAAGACTTCATCGGATTTTCGAAAAACATGGAAAGAAAAGCTGGAGCAATGGGGTATTGAACGCATTGATAAACCCTCCCCTGCACTTCAGGAACAACCAGCAATGGGTCAACTGGCTGAATAAACAGGCCAGCCTATATCTGTTCAGGGCCTGGCCAGGTCAGGAAATAATGCCGCTCCCCCAATGCATGGCCTGGCACGGTTGCAGGTGGCTAATGGTGTTGTTTCCGGGGGGACTGCCGATATCGATCAGTACATGACGGCTGCTGCCGTCAGTGAGAAGAAGCTGGTTCGGGGAATCAGTGGCTGGTCTGATTTACCTAGAGAACAATGCCATCATTGAAGCGGTTCCCGTTCAGGCCAGAGCATGGGGGTGATTTATGTTACTGAGCAAACACCATGATAGTCATATCCGCTACTGGCTTTTGGCTGCCATGACAGGAATATGGCTGTCATGCCAGGCGGTCCATGGCAACGCAGCGGGCAGGCAAGTTGACCAGGAGTTCGGCAAGATAGAAGTTGAATTTCGCAATGAGTCCAGTGGCTTGATCTGGGCCTACCCCTGTGCAACCTGTCTGCCAAAACGATTGGCCTTTGACCAGCGGTTGCAAGTGGGCAGGCTAGGCGCTGGTAGTCAGAAGGCAAGCTTGCAGGACTTGCGGGACCTGGAGGACTTACAGGAGTCCCGGGACTCCCCGGAGCAGCCTGCGCTGGTGATCTGGATTGAAAATACGGCTCAAGCCTTGCAGGTTCTGTTGATCACACCACCGCAGAGTTCGGCACCGGAGTAAGGAACTGTCAATTCTGCTATTGCCTGATAAAAAGTATCACCCTTCGTAGATATGAGCATTGGCTGGGCATAACAACAGAACAGTGGATAAAAATGTCAGGAATGTTTAGCAACGATTATTCAAAATATGAATGTTCAGAATACTCGCAGACAAGCTCTCGACGGTTATGGACGTCAGGGTGTTTTCTGCTCTCCTTGATTTTCTCTTGTGAACTGGCGGCAAATGATATTGATCTGTTTGTTGCCGACCTTCCCACTGGAGCCCAGCCCAATGTGATGCTGATTATGGATACATCGGCGAGCATGAACTCGAGGGACGGGCCCGGGGGTCAGGTATGTGGTATCTTAGGTTTTTGTCAGGGTTTTGGCCCCTCCCGCATGGATATAGCCAAGCAAGTAGCCAAGGACTTTATCAGTGATGCACAGAATATCAATATCAGTGTAATGGGCTTTAACTATGATGAGGGCGGCTACGTAATTTTCGCATCTGAAGATATTGACACTGGCCGACAGGGAGCTATGGATGCCGTTGATCGTTTGATGCCCAATGGCTTTTCACCAATGGCTGAAACGTTGTATGAAGCCTACCTTTATTTTTCGGGGCAGAATTTCAAATTCGGGTTTAGCCCCTTGGGATTAGATTTCAGTGCCATCAATTGGAATCTAGGCGGGAGTTATCGTTCCCCCATTGTCTCAGAATGCCAAAAGAACAATATCATCTTGCTGACTGATGGCGCACCTTCCTATGATACCGGTGCTGATATTGACATTGAGCGGTTGATCGCGGGTAAGACCATTCCGAATCATATCTTCCACGATTGTCACGAATGCCTTAATGAAATTATCTGGTATATGGCCAATAACGATGTTAATAGCCATTTTGATGGCGACCAGAACGTCTTCTTAAGCGTTATTGGCTTTGGTGAAATGGATGGATGGGCGCAAGAAGTACTGGCCAATTCCGTCAGTGCCGGTAGCGGGAAGTACTACCGGGCCGAGGATGCTAACCAGCTGAGCCAGGCGTTTGCCGATATCATGGTTCGGGTCAATTCAGAATCCACCTCATTTGCCGCACCGACCGTCCCCGTCAATGCTTTTAACTCCCTTGAGTCCACCGATGAGCTTTACTACACCGTTTTTGCCCCTAGCTCCGGGCCAGACTGGACGGGCAACCTGAAACGTTACCGTTTGGGTGATGATAATCAGATATACGATGCCAACGGGAATCTGGCCATTGATCCGGTGACTGGCTTTTTTTCTGACAATGCCCAGAGTTTCTGGAGCGCTGCCCCGGATGGTAAAGTCGTTACAGCCGGTGGGGCTGCCTCGCTTTTGGATCCGGCGCGACCGATTTATACCAATTTAACTGGCGACAGGGATGTGGAGCTGTCAAGCGATTCAAATGGGGTCAACGAAGGCAATTTTATTTCTTTTCCTGACGGTACTCTGGGCGTTACTGGTATGTTGGAGAAAATAGAGCTGCTGCAGTGGGCACGGGGCCTTGATATTGATGACGACGATGGCGATGGTGTATTGATAGAACCACGGTTCAGTATGGGTGACCCTATTCATACCCAGCCGGTCGTTGTTACTTATAACCCCTGGGGGTGGGATGGTAAAGTGGATAAAACCATTTTTTTTACCACCAATGATGGTTTTCTCCATGCTGTGGATCACGCTGGTTACACTACTTTCTCGTTCATTCCCAAGAAATTGCTGGGCAACCTGCGAATGTACCGGGAGGGGACAGTTCGCCCGGCGATATCCGGTGCGCCAACCTCGGATTCACAGTGTGTGTGGAATTACCAGGTACCCGGTGCCTGTGTGCCGGCCCGTTATTGTGAAGAAAGGTTTGAGTGGGGAGATTTAACCCTGAGCGAGAGTTGTCGTCTTATCCCCCCGACACCCACGAACGATGATGAATGCGATTGGGATTGGTCAAAAGCAAAGTGTGCTCATCCTGAGTATTGTAAATGGCATTACAACGGTCTCTTTACTGGCGACACTGTTTGTGACATCAGACCCAGGCATGAATGGCCAGCTCCACCACCGGAGCCCGATCCTGGCAGAGCCAAAGTATATGGCATGGATGGGCCGATAACGCTCTTTTTCAAGGACTGGAACGGCGATGGCAACATAACGGACGGTCATGGGCATGCCTACTTATACCTGACCATGCGCAGGGGGGGCAGTAATATCTATTCTCTGGACGTTACTCACCGGGGTGCGCCAAAGCTTAGATGGGTTATCAAAGGGGATGTGGATTCCAACAACGCGCATGACGACGATTCATCCAGGAATCCCGACTTTCCGGAATTGGGGCAAACCTGGTCAAAAGTGCAGGTAACGAAGGTCAAGTGGCAGGGGTCTGAACGATATGTGTTGCTGTTTGGAGGGGGCTATGACGAAGATGCTGACCAGCAGGAGGAAATTGAGACCAACGACATAGGCCGGGTAATATATATGGTTGATGCCTATTCCGGTGAAATGCTTTGGCATGCCGGCGAACACAGTTTCCTGAAAATCCCGGAAATGAAATACAGTATTCCGGCAGATCTGACATTGGTTGATATTAACCAGGATGGCCTGACCGATTACTTTTATGCGGTGGATATTGGCGGTCAGGTATTCCGTATTGATATCAATCCCGATAATACCGGGTCCTGGAATTTCGCCAACGGTGGTGTGATTGCCCAATTGGCAGGCGACTCTGAAGTGGATGCCCGGCGGTTTTTTGAGGCACCCACTGTAGCCGTTGACAGCAATCGTGAATATCTCAATATCGCCATAGGCAGCGGTACCCGCCCCAGCCCCATGAATACGGCGGTGGAGGATCGTATGTATGTGATTCGTGACCGCAATATCTTTAACAAGCCGACCACTTACCGGTATGCCAACGGTAAGGTCATTACTGAGGCGTCACTGTACGATGCGACCTCCAACATCATTCAACACGGTAACCAGTGGGATAAAAATGCGGCACTGGGCTCTTTGAGCGGAGCTGCTGGCTGGTTTATGAGACTGGAAGATCCCGGCGAGAAAATCCTGGGCCGGGCCTCACTGATCAATGGCATGCTGCTGTTTAGCTCTTTTGTTCCACAAATTTCCTCTAGCAGTTGTAATCCGGGCGTCGGGCTCAATTATTTTTATGCCGTGAATATTGAGGATGGTACTAGCGTGTTGAACGTATCCGTTATGGAGCATATGGGCTCGCACGGTAGAAGAATGATACTGAACAGTCGCTCCATTGCGCCCCAGCCCTCTGTGATCTCCAAGGGTGCAGAAATGCAGGTGTGCATCGGTTCTGAATGTCTTGTCGGTGAAGACCGCCGTTTGGAACCGGCCAACTTGAAACGTGTTAAGCGAAGTTTCTGGAGAGAAAACCGGTGAACAGTTGCGGTAAAAAGAACCAGCAGAACCTGAAAAGCCCTGTCTAGGAGCCTGTCCGAGAATAGACTGCCCTACTGCGGTGGCAGCAAATTGGTCTAAAAATTCCGTTTTGTTCGGCAAATAGCCCCGCTATTCACCTCACAAAACGAAATTTTTATCCTCAATTTTCTGCCATCCTCGCTACGGGCGCTATTCTCGGACAGGCTCCTAGGGATTTTCAGGCTATTATGCTTATAACTCAGGTGTTCTGCATTTACTCGCTTACATGATAATTATATTGATCACATAGGCGACAGATGCAGGTCATAGAAGAAGATACGACCACACAGTTCAGCCGTGAGCACCAGGACGGTACTCACCCCTGCCAGACCTGCCGCTGAGTTATTACCACGAGTGGCAGCCATCACCCAAACGCCCAGACCGGCAAACAACAGACCGAGACGGGCCAGCATCAGACGACCGTGGTAGTCAAACAGACCCAGCGGGTTAGCAGGCAGGTCAACCTGACCCAGCCAGAACAGGTACAGCGGATAACCCACCAGCACCAGACCCAGAGTGATAAAGCCCAAGGTGGCCAGCGCACGATCAGCGTTTTTCTGGAAAGCACCTAAGGTGGCCGACTGACTTCTCAGCATCAGCGCCGCCGCCGGGATACCCACCACAAAAGCGGTCATAACAAACTGGAAGATGGTCCAGCCGCTGTTCCAGGCAGGCACCGTGGCCAGGGTGTACACATTGGCAATGGCCAGCAGTAACAGCACGCCCAATACCATGGCTCCCGCCAGAACCAGCTTCTGCAACTTGGCCAGGATACCGAAGTGCACCATGGCCACATAAGTGAAAACAGCTCCACCAAACAGCACAGTAGTGATGATCTCAACGCTCAGTGCTGACAGGTGCTCCAGACCAAAGATCACGTTTATGGCACGCAATGGCTGGCCCAGGTGGGTCATGGCGGCAGCGCCGGAGATACCCAGCAGCACCAGAACCACCATCAGCAGTTTATTCAACAACTGCTGACGATTGGCATCACTGTTCGCCATCAGCAGGCTGGCCAGTATCAGGAACAGGCCAACGGTGCCCTGTGCCAACACCGTAAAAAATACCAGTGACAACTCATGCATGGTTATACCTCCCGAGTGTTCATAATGCGTCCGGTCTTGTCACCGGAAGGTTTGGCATGACGGCTCGCCTTCATCACCAGCGATGGCTCAGTCAGAGAGGAGTCCGGCAGTGGCGCAATATCCGCTTCCGTGCCGTATTTGGCACGCAGCTCATCAATCGGACCAAAATCCAGGGCACGTAGCGGGCAGGATTCGATACAGATCGGCTGCTTGCCCTGCTCAACCCGGTCGAAACAGCCGTCACACTTGGTCATGACTTTCTTCTCGGCATCAAACTGCGGTGCGCCGTAGGGGCAGGCCATTTCACAGTAACGACAGCCAACACAGACGTCGGCGTTAACCAGCACCAGGCCGTCCTGGTCACGCTTATGCATGGCACCGGTTGGGCAGGCCCTGGTACAGGCTGGCTTGGCACAGTGGTTACAGCTGATGGAGGTGTAATAGGCAAACACGTCCTGGGCGTAGGTGCCGTCTTCGTTCTGAAGCCAGCTACCACCGCCGTATTCATAGACCCGGCGCCAGTTCACGCCGACTTTCAGGTCATTCTCATCTTTGCACGACAATTGACAGGTTTTGCAGCCCGTACACTTGGCCGTGTCGACGTAAAATCCCAGTTGTTTTATTGAGGGTTGTTTCATCGAACGTTATTCCTATCCTGTTATGCCTTGGCAATTTCAACCAGATTGGTGTGCATCGGGTTACCCTTGGACAGCGGCGTACTGCGCTGAGTGGTCAGCACGTTGAATGAGCCACCACGGTCAACACCGTCTTTACCCGGTGCGTACCAGGCACCTTCTGCCAGGGCAGCAACACCCGGCATAATCCGGGGGCTGACTTTAGCCGGAACCCGGGTCTCGCCACGGTCATTCCAGACTTTCAGCATGTCACCATCTTTGATTCCCCGGGCCTGTGCATCTGCCGGATTCAGCCATACGGCATCGGTCACTGCTTCACGCAGGAAAGCGACGTTGTGGTATGTGGAGTGCACACGGCCCTTGGTGTGAAAACCAATCAGCTGCAGCGGATACTTCTCAGTCAGCGGATCCAGATGGCTTTCCCAGGTGGTGACATACTGTGGCAGCGGTGTCACCACATCCCCTTCCGGCAGCTTCCACTCAGCGGCAATGGTCGCCAGTTGTTCGGAGTAAATTTCGATTTTCCCGGATGGGGTACCCAGAGGATGGTTCACAGGATCCTTACGGAAACCTTCCAGAGCGATGCGAATATGCTTCGGTGCCAGCTGTTTGTAGGGGCCGTCACGACGCAGGTCTTCCAGTGTTGGCAACTGAGGCTGTTCTTTACGCATCTGTTCGTACAGTTCCGCCACCCACTGCTCATGGGTCTTGCCTTCTGTGTACTGCGCTTCCAGACCAAAGCGTTTGGCAATACCTGCACAGATGTCGTATGCACTGCGGCACTCGTACATCGGGGCAATAGCAGGCACCAGCGGAATCACCGCCCCCAGACTGCCCGAGGCATAGCCGTTGCTGGCCACTTCATAATTTTCAATGGTGGTGATATCCGGCAGCAGAATATCCGCGAACCGTGCGGTGGGTGTCATATGGTTTTCAAACACCAGGATAAACTCACACAGGCTCTCATCAGACAGGATCTCTTTGGTCCGGTTGATATCAGAGTGCTGGTTAACCGTGATATTGCCCGCATATTGCCAGATGAACTTGATCGGATTCTTCAGTGACGTGCCGCCCTGCAGGGCATCGGTCTTATCCGTCATTTCATGGTGACGATGAATCGCATCTGTCCATTTGAAGAATGGAATCGCTGTCTTGATCGGGTTGGTACCCATGGGCAGAGTTTTCACCGGGAAGCCATAGTTGCCTGGCATTTCGCCGGTGTTGGTGCCAGCAAGGCCAATATTGCCGGTCAGAATTGGCAGCATGCAGATGGCACGGCTCGCCTGTTCACCGTTGGCCTGACGCTGAATACCGGTACCCTGAATAATGTAAGCAGGTTTGGCCCTGCCAATTTCCCGGGCCAGCTGAATGATTTTTTTCGCTGGAATACCGGTAATTTTTGCCGCCCACTCAGGGGTTTTCTCGATGCCATCCGCACCCCGGCCCAGAATGTGCGCTTTGTAGTGGCCATTCTTCGGTGCACTGACTGGCAGCGTTTTTTCATCATAGCCAACACAGAACTTCTCGAGGAATGCTTCATCCACCATCTTTTCGTTGATCAGCACCCAGGCCATGGCTTCTACCAGGGCAGCATCGGTCCCCGGGCGAATTGGAATCCACTCAGACTCTTTGCCCAGCATGGTGTCGGTATAACGCGGGTCAATGATGATGGTGCGCACATTTTTGCTGTTCACCGAGTTGATGTGCTCGTAGATTTCCCCACCGCCACTCATGCGGGTCTCTGCCGGATTGTAACCAAACATGACCAGCAATTCTGCATTGGCGATTTCACTGGTTAAACTGCCGAACGCCGCTGGACGTCCACCGCCATAAGTAAACGGCAGAGCACGCTGAATCTGTCCCCAGCTGTAGTTACCGTAGTAAGGCAGAAAGCCACCGAGCATATTCAGCAGACGCTTGGAGGCAAAAGGCCCGTCGGTCTTATAACCCTGGGTTCCGGAGCCATACTGATAATAGATCGCATCGTTACCGTAAGTATCGATGGTGTACTGCAACTGTCTGGCGATGGTATCCAGCGCCTCATCCCAGCTGATGCGCTCAAAGCGGCCTTCCCCACGCTTGCCAACCCGCTTCATGGGGTATTTCAGACGATCAGGGTTGTATACCCGTTGCTTGATGGAGCGACCGCGCAGACAGGCGCGAATCTGATGATCACCGTATATGTCATCGCCCCGGTTATCCGATTCAACATGGGTGATAATGCCATCTTTGGTATGCACCTGGAGAGGACAGCGGCTGCCACAGTTCACCATACAGGCAGACCAGGTCACCTGGTCTTCAGCGGCTTTTGCCTGTGTTGAATCCGTTGCCATGGCTTTCAGAGGCAGCGCATTGCCAGCGACAACAGCGGCACTGCCCGCAGCAGTCCCCCACTTGATAAACGTTCTTCGCTTGATGACAGACGACAGCGCACTATCGAGAAGTTTCTTCATTTATTTTACCGTTATCACTAAAACCGGAAACCAGCACACAAACAGGTAGTGTTACCCCTGACAAAATGCATCTCTGTACAAATAATGAACTGGTGAAATAGTGCTGATAATACGAGCCAGTCAACAAACAACCGATTGACCTGGATCAATTTTTTGCAGGGTTTGAGGCAATTACTGAAGAGGGTAGGAACTTATTCGAGCACGCTACAGAGCACGGCGCGCCATGTAATTGATAATGATTATTGAGGACAAGAATGTGCTGCACTGCAACTTCGGTGACATGACTGCGGCGGTACTTCCTCCGCTGTGCCTTACATGGCACCTGCCCGGGCTGCCAGATTACGGGGAACCTTTCGATATTTTCGGTGTCTGAAGTTTGTGCTCATTTCACTCAGGCGGAGCCTTACTCCCGTGCAGTCCGATATACGATTTTAAATTCATTGAGACCCTTGATATGTCCATACCTCAGGCGGAAGCAAGCATTGGTTCGTCAGGATTTCATCCACCACCGACAGGCGGCAAGAAAGAGGAATACAATCCTGTTGCCGCATTCGGTCAGTTTGGCGGGATGATAGTTCGTGTTGTCAATGCATTACAAGCTGCCGGTTCAGGCGATCAATACAGGCCAGTGAGTTTATTGTCACCCGGTGCCCAATATGCAATAGAAGCCAGGCGGCCGGATCAATTTGGCACCAGGCCAGACCAGGTCATTACGGTTCTGAAACCTGCGCCCGGCTGCCATATGCTCTGGGCTTATAAAAAAGATGTCGGTTCGAATGCCTCGGGGGAACCGTGCAGCAGGTTCACATACACCAAGAAAATTACCAGCTGGCATGTTCTGGCAGAGAAAATAGCAGAGAGTTATCACAGAAAGCACTCCCTGTTTAGCGAATCACCTTTAACCTCAGGACACCTTGGCGTGAATGGCTATTTACTGCACCAACCGTCTGAACGGTTCATTACAGGAGCAGGCAAATATCCGGAAATTCTCTGTCACATTAATTTTGACCGCATGCACTATGGCTATCTTCTGGACTTTACCAGGGAGTTTTCTTTTCGCCGCCTTGAAGAAGTCATGGGCAATATTCTGACGCTTGAGCAGAATAAAGGTAACACGTCCGGTGATGAGTTCCGTGAGCCTGTAAAACTGTGCCTGTACAACAGCCAACAGGGGGTGTTGTCTCCCCCGGTGGAAATCAGCCGTACACAAGCACTAACGCTGCGGCAAAACATTCGTGCCTTCTCTCAATATGGCAACTTCACCGGACAGGAACTCAGGCTTTACCAGTTATTGAGTCAGTCCGGTGGTGAACGATTTCTGCAGCTACTGAAAAATATTCCGGAGCAGGTCAGCACGGTATCAGCCAGCGTCAAGGCACTTGGCACCAACATCAAAGCCATCCTGACAGCCATCGAGAACTGTGATTCAGCAACATTCATAAGCGAACTTCCAGTCCGGACGGACGAGGTCACCAGCAAAGTGAGTTTACCGAATATATTACTGGAAGCTTTGCTTGAGCAGACCCCGTTTCATAAACACTTTCCCTGGCTATATTATGATTTCGAGATACACGATAACGAGTCCAGCTGGGATTACATTTTCGAACAGGCCAGACCCACCTTTGCCGCACAAGTGTTCATCTGCCGGGAGTTATTAAATAACAATTTGTTTGTTCCCTATTTATTAGGGTACAAAGACTCAACACCTGTCCACTATAATCCACTGGTGTGTTGCCTGCTCATCGCTTACGGCGCAAGAATCTATCTCAGTTATCAAACATCAGCCCAGCTTGCAGATCATCTTGAAATATTAACATCTACCAATCATTTTCTCCGGGCGAATCTGTTGACCTACGATGAAGCCAATACCATTCGTAACGAGGTGCTGTGGGAACTTCTTTGCAATGATGGGGACGGCCCCGTTACTAAACACTATATGATAGCTAATAGAGTATCGATCCTGAGGACAGCATTGCACGAGCATTTGAATCACCGGCAGCTGGACAGTTCAGAGCTACATCGGAAGGCTGCTGGACTGCTTGGCGAGGAGTTTTATAATCATTTTTTTACCAATGAGCCGGTTTATGGGCATGCAGTTAAAGAATTTCTGGAAAATAGATTTTCAACCCGGCGATACAACGATGAACAGTTACGTGAGCATTTAAAGAGTACCGCGACTCTCAATCGATCCATTGACCAAAGGCTGAGTATTTTTCTGGGGGAATATTACTATTGTAATCCTGCCGTTGTGGTTCAGCGCAGGGAACAAGGAGAATGCCAGCCGGACTGGCTGGTGAATTTTCTGGCATCACCGCCAACCTTTGAGGGCGTGGAAACCCTGCCTGATGGTCGCTATAAGTCAATTACCCAGATAGTCGGTCAGTATTATTACCAATATCCCCATCCCAACAGAGCACACACCATCCTGGCGAACGGCATACAACCCTATTACCGCAAATGGCACGGACTGGATCACGCCCTGCGCACACAACTGGCCACCGAATTCCTCATAGATAGTAAGGTTTTGCCCGACTTTCATAAGCCATTCCGGGAATTACTGCTGAAGCATCCCGAGTTGCAAGAGTTACTACCCATTGCCGAACTCTACCACGATGCTGTCGCTGAAGATGAGCATAAAAATGTTGAAGAGCTGCGCGCAGCAGAACTGTTTCAGCGTGATATGGCCAGACTGCCACAGAACCCCGGGCAGCTGGTTACCCTGGTGGCCAGCGCCCTGAGAAACAAAAACTGCAAAATGATGGATGCTGGAAATCCGTCGTTTACTCCTGATCACCAGTGCACAGAGGAAGAGTTACTGCTGCGTCAGGTACTGCGCTTTGGGGATACTGTGGATATCCTGCGGGTCAAACCACCACGGGAGGACTTTCCGACGATCAGGCTGACACCGGACTCAGCAGAAATTGACACCAGTGAAATGATCCATGATGGCTATTTTCAGCCAGAAAAGATTGAACTGCTGTCCGTAGTCAACAACCCGGACTTCACTCTGCTGATCCAGTCAGTCATGTTGAGCTTTCGGGATCTGGCCAGCATTACCGGGGGATGGCATCACCAGGTGCCCAATCCGTTCACCAGTCAATACCATCTCCCGGTTGATAACCATACACGACGATTACTGATTGAGCAGGCACCGGACCCCTATCAGTGTTTGCGTGAGTGCCTGAACGATCTGGTCCGGTTCGTTATCGCTGAGAAAGCCGGTATTTCACCTTGCTTAGCAGAACACCACCGGCGGCATACAGATCCCCAACCGCCTGGTTGCTGGGATCCGGATACCGGGTCCGGTGGCGCTTATCGACGCCTGCACAATGAAGGGGAACTTCGACAAGTCAGGATACCCGAAGCAATGACCCTGGCAGAAAAGATGATCGTGGCGGCGAACCAGCCCGGGCTCGAAAACAGGATATCGGCTGACATCCGGGATGCCCTGGAAACTGAGACGATACGGCTGCAGCAGAAGGCTATACTGCCCTCTGTTGGTACCTTGGAACAATCTGAACTGGAGCAGATGCTCCGGCAGCCGGACTCTCCGGGTGCCCGACTGCTCAGTGAGCGCGGCTATTTTGTGAAGTCGAGCGTACATGACGGGAAAATTTTTCACCAAATGATGCCCAATTCCACACTTGCAAGGAACTCTTTGCTGCTGCCTCCAGAGTATGATGACGAGGCTGATCCTGTTACCTTGCCTGAAAATAACCAAGGCAGGCACTGATTAATTAGAAAGAGCATTTTCTATTGAAGTAGTAAATTTCTCCATTGAATGGAAATAACTGGCATGCCTTACAATATGCGATGACCTGGGCCTTCCGGCTTTTAACTTTTCACTAACTGCCTGGAGAAATGCTTTATCTGTATCTTCTGAGTAATGACCATACTCCGCATTTGAATGAACTTCTGTTCTGCATTCATCGCAAGTAGGTAACGCCTCAGGCAGCCCCCCTATATCCGAGTTGATGACATGCAGCCCCATAGAATTACACTCACCGGCAATCAAGCCTAAGGACTCAGCCAGAGAAGGAATAACGGCATAGTCCGCAACAGCCATTAAGAGTTGCTTATGCTCTTGATTTTTAGTAAGTAAAACGAGGTTATTTCTTGCTGCTTTGGTTTCGTGAATAGCTTGAATAAATGGGTCTTTTTCTGTTCCGTTAGAAACAATAAAAAATAGACAATCCAGTTTTTTTACCATATTCAGTACATGCTCTGTCCCTTTCTCAAAATGAGGCCTGCCCATAAAAAAAACAATTGGTAAGTTTTTAGCGACCGGGTTCACACATCCTTTGCTATTTAATGGTGGCTTTAAAGGCAATTTTCCGGCAAAGAACAGTTCTCTGAGTTTTGATTTGATATTTTTTCCCGGAATTCCCTCTAACCCATATTTTTTGGCCGTAGCGCTCAGGCTAAACTTTGATAAATCTGAACAGCTTTTGATTGATCTGATCTCCTTTTTGTGAATCCTCAAGAACTTTGATATGAGAGGATGTTCAAATGTCAAAAAAGATTGGGCATATTTCGATACTGTTAAAATTACATCAGCATGTTTAATTGCCCTCTCTCTTGCAGGTTTTTCATGATCCGGTAACTTGCAGAACTTGCTCTCATCCATCTTCATATAGCTTTGGGTTGTGTAAACAGGCTTTTTATTGGCCATACAGTCACTAAAACCCGTATGGGGACTTAAGCAATGTACCCAGTTCACTTTTTTAACATTTTCGAAGTGATTAACGTATTGAAGGGATCCTCCAAAAAAATGATCATGAACATATACATTTTTGCCTCCCATTGTTGGTAAAAGCACTTCGTTGACAAATTTTGCCGCTATCTGGTTAAACACACACATTTTTAGAGATATAGCACCAGCAAATTTCAATCTTTCATCAGAATCATTAATTCCTTGTTCTTTAAAGTAAAGATCCTCTGCCAAAGAGTCTTTGTATTCTTGCTCTATATTGTATGAATTAATATGCTTGTCAAAATACCTTTTCTGCCCTCCTGTTGGTTGGACTCTATAGACATCACATTCAGGCATATCACTGCATCTTTCAACCAATATTAATTCACCAGAAGAAAGCTGACAGCCAGCAGTGATTGATTTTTTTACATCTGTATCCTCTACGAAATCAAGCAGTGGCAGAACCACAATATTTTTACAACTACGCTCGTGAAATGCCTTACAAAAGGTGTTTACAAAAACGCCGTTACCGCCAACAGTGTACCGGTAACCTTCTGTAGAAATGTGTATGTGGTTTTGTTTAACTTTCTGATCATCACCTGGCAGGCATAAACTTGTAACTTGAGTTGATGAAATTGGCTTCATTTAACACTCACTAAATATGCAAGTTTTTATCATTAGGCTTAAACAGTAGGTTATTCATTCGATAGTGATCAAATATTTTTATTACTCGACTCTCGTATTTTAATGTACGAGTGTTTGATAATAAGGAAATGGTCATATAGTAATACTACAAACGTCGCTTTTATTTTCTTTCCCGCTACGCCATTATAGCTTTCCAGCGTCCCTGCTTAAAAAATTATATTTATCCGAGTTTGACTCTGTAGACAAACCAGACCAGACGACCATTTCAGTCAAACAGGTCCAGCGGGAGCAGGCAGGCCAGTAGCGGGAACAAGCCAACGCTCCCCTGAGCCGGTAGCATATAATAGGGGTATTTATTCAATAGTCCTTTTGATGTATTTTGTCGTCTAATATTCAATCCTGTGTTAATTGCTCGATGAAGCACCTCCTGATAACGTTTCTGGCACTCTTGAGTGCCTCTGTAAATAGTGCAGAACTGGTAAAAAAGAGCAAGTCAGGCATCTGTCACGATATCTCCAGCTCTAGCTATGAGAGAACAAAAAACTATACTGCCTTCTACTCTCTCAATGATTGCCTCAGTTCCGGCGGCAGACTTCCTAAAGGATCAGGCCTGAAAAAGTCGAATGCGACAACGTACCGTCAAAGTCCGGCAAGATATGACCGTTCATATTTTGGTGATTGGGCTGATGAAGACAGGGACTGTATGAACACTCGCCACGAGCTTCTGATGAAGCAGAGTACCAGCGCGATAGATACCGCCGGTAACCAGTGCGCCGTATATCGGGGCAGATGGCTTGATCCCTACACTGGAAAGACGTTTTATGAAGCTCGCCAGGTTGATATCGACCATTTAGTGCCTCTGAGATGGGCGTGGGATCGTGGGGCTGATCAGTGGTCGAAGGCAAAAAGAGTGCAGTTTGCCAATGATGAAGTGAACCTTTTTGCCGTCCAGGCCAGTGTCAACCGCCAAAAAGGGGCATCAGGTGTCCTTGAGTGGTTACCACCTTCGAAGTCCTTCCACTGCCAGTATGTTGTCAGATTCACTCGTGTGGTAAAAAGCTATGGTCTTGTGCTGTCGGACTATGAGCAACAGAAGTTCAGGGAATTAGAAGAGCAGAAGTGCCGTGGATAACTTATACAATATATTTGTCGTTAATTCTCACCATCGCTTAACTCCCTGTGGGTAAGTGGGATTGTCGTAAAATCCTGAACAACACTCCCCAAAGGTCGGTTTCCATGTACATCCACAGGGCATAAAAGCCGACTCGTGTCCCTCACCGCCATACCCTGTGTAACCCAGAGATCATGGTCCATGGCGGTTAGTTTGCAGGTGCATGGTACTGGCAATTCCCGGGGGGCATCACACGGTTATTTTAATGGTTGGTCCCTTTTTACCTGAAATTTCTGTCAATTTGACAGTTATTACAGGGGCATGAGAGATAATCGAGGGCATCCCGGGCTGTTGTGTGATTAGTCTTGAGCCAATGGAAGGTTGACGAACGGTATCATCGTTCCGAATCAAGTGATAACAGGACGTGCCTGCAGCTATTAATGCAAGACCTGAAGCACCTCCTGCTGCCGCGCTTCCCAAAGAGATGAGAGTACTTACCTCGATAGGTTTTGTACAACATGAACAAAGCATGCCAAAAACACCACCTATCATTACACCTGACGCACCACAAAGTTTGTAGTTAACGTGAGCGCCGGGGGGGCATAAGCAATCTTTAGTAGCAGTACATGAGCCTAAAGCGTTCATATTTGTTACCTTTTTAGAAATTTATCAGAATATTCCACTTTTAAGACTTCATTTTTTCTAAAAAGTTTCTGCAAATTATCTTAATCTGTAAATTAATTCCCTACGCTGTAACCGTAATTCCTATAAGATAGTACTACAAGCACCGCAATACCACGAAGAGGCTGCCAGCATCTCATCATATTCACTCGCGTGGCTTGGAGGCTGTCGGATTAAGAGCAACGGAAGCTCGGGGAATTAATTAGAAGAGCAGAAATGCCACGGATAATTCATGCTATTTATCTGTCGGCTTAGCTACCTGTAGGTAAATGAGATTGTCGAAAACCCTGAACAACACTTCACGAAGGTCGGTTCCCATGCGCACCCGCAGGGGATAACTGCCGACTCGGGTCACCACCGCCATACCCGATGAAACTCAGAGATCATGGTGCATGGTGCTGGAATTCCCGGGGTGGGGGTCATAACACGGTTTCGTTATTGATGGATCCAACTTCACCTTGAATTTCTGTCGGTACGACAGTTACTTCAGGAGCATGAGAGATAATCAAGGGCGAACCGGGCTGTTGTGTGATCACCTTGGGGTCAATGGAAGATAGGGGAGCGATTTCACGTTCTGCTAAATGGCAACAGGTAACGACTCCACCCATTACAGCAAGGCCTGCTGCACCTCCTGCTGCCGTGCCCCCAGAAGCGCCGAGACAAAAATAAGCGAAAGTTTTTGACACCTTAGCACAGGTACAAAGCCCACCAAGAATATAACCTTCCATTGCACATGCCATGCAAGAAAATACGTATGGTTTTTCAGTGCCGGGGGGACAGAAAAAACTTTTAGCAGTTGAGCATGATACATCCATAAAAATTACCTCTATAAAAGTTTATCGGAATATTCCACTTTCATAGACTTCATTTTTACTAAAAAGTTTCAACAACTGTTCTTAAGGTGTAAATTAATTACCCTGCCCCACAAAAAAATAATACGAAAGTACTAAATCAACCAAAACACCAAGAAAAGACGAAAAGTAAATATTGCAAAAACCTTGTGATTTTCGTGCTTTTTATTACGATAGTGCCAAAATTAGCCCCTGTTTCTTCCAGTGAAATATGGGCGTCTTCTTCCTGACTATTCTGGGTAGCTATGACCACGGCCTGATCAGGCGAAGCTGGTAATAGTTATTGTGCGTTCATGCGTCCGGAGTTTTTGAATAGTTCCTCCTTTCATTTATGAAGGAGGAACTTTGTACTTATTTACATGCCACTGGCAAACATATGCAGGTCATAGAAGAAGATACGACCACACAGTTCAGCCGTGAGCACCAGGACGGTACTCACCCCTGCCAGACCTGCCGCTGAGTTATTACCACGAGTGGCAGCCATCACCCAAACGCCCAGACCGGCAAACAGCAGAACGAGACGGGCCAGCATCAGACGACCGTGGTAGTCAAACAGACCCAGCGGGTTAGCAGGCAGGTCAACCTGACCCAGCCAGAACAGGTACAGCGGGTAACCCACCAGCACCAGACCCAGAGTGATAAAGCCCAGAGTGGCCAGTGCACGATCAGCGTTTTTCTGGAAAGCACCCAAAGTGGCCGACTGACTTCTCAGCATCAGCGCCGCCGCCGGGATACCCACCACAAAAGCGGTCATAACAAACTGGAAGATGGTCCAGCCGCTGTTCCAGGCGGGCACCGTGGCCAGGGTGTACACATTGGCAATGGCCAGCAGTAACAGCACGCCCAATACCATGGCTCCCGCCAGAACCAGCTTCTGCAACTTGGCCAGGATACCGAAGTGCACCATGGCCACATAAGTGAAAACAGCACCACCAAACAGCGAAGTGGTGATGATCTCAACACTCAGTGCCGACAGATGTTTCAGACCAAAAATAACATTCATGGCACGCAATGGCTGACCCAGGTGAGTCATGGCCGCAGCGCCGGAGATACCCAGCAGCACCAGAACCACCATCAGCAGTTTATTCAACAACTGCTGACGCTTAGTATCACTGTTCACCATCAGCAGGCAGGCCAGTACCAGGAACAGGCCAACGGTGCCCTGTGCCAGCACCGTAAAAAATACCAGTGGCAACTCATGCATGGTTATACCTCCCGTGTGTTCATAATGCGTCCGGTCTTGTCGCCGGAAGGTTTGGCATGACGGCTCGCCTTCATTACCAGCGATGGCTCAGTCAGAGAGGAGTCCGGCAGTGGCGCAATATCCGCTTCCGTGCCGTATTTGGCACGCAGCTCATCAATCGGACCAAAATCCAGGGCACGTAGCGGGCAGGATTCGATACAGATCGGCTGCTTGCCCTGCTCAACCCGGTCGAAACAACCATCACACTTGGTCATGACTTTCTTCTCGGCATCAAACTGCGGTGCGCCGTAGGGGCAGGCCATTTCACAGTAACGACAGCCAACACAGACGTCGGCGTTAACCAGCACCAGGCCGTCCTGGTCACGCTTATGCATGGCACCGGTTGGGCAAGCCCTGGTACAGGCTGGCTTGGCACAGTGGTTACAGCTGATGGAGGTGTAATAGGCAAACACGTTCTGGGCGTAGGTGCCGTCCTGGTTCTGAAGCCAGCTACCACCGCCGTATTCATAGACCCGGCGCCAGTTCACGCCGACTTTCAGGTCATTCTCATCTTTGCACGACAATTGACAGGTTTTGCAGCCCGTACACTTGGCCGTGTCGACATAAAATCCCAATTGTTTTATTGAGGGTTGTTTCATCGAACTTTAATTCCTGTCCTGTTATGCCCTGGCAATGTTAACCAGGTTGCTGTGCTGGGGATTGCCCTTGGCCAGTGGCGATGGGCGCTGGGTGGTCAGCGTATTCATACACGCGCCCCGGTCCACGCCACTGCGGTCTGGTGCGTACCAGCTGCCCTGCCCCATGGCGACCACGCCGGGCATAATGCGCTCAGTCACTTTCGCAGCAACACGGATCTCGCCACGGTCATTCCAGACCTTCAGCATGTCACCGTCTTTTATCTTGCGCTTGTGGGCATCAACCGGGTTGATCCACACTTCCTGCCGGTTGGTTTCCCGCAGCACATCGACGTTGCCATAAGTGGAGTGAGTACGGGCTTTAAAGTGGAAACCAAACATCTGCAGCGGATACTGCTGCGCATGGTCTGCCTCATGCCCTTCCCAGGAAGAGACGTATTCAGGCAGTGCCCGAATAGTATCGCTCTCCCCCAACGTCCAGCTGGAGGCAATATTCGCCAGACGTTCAGAATAGATCTCAATTTTACCGGAGGGGGTATCCAGTGGATGCTTTTCAGGGCTTTCCCGGAACTCACGGAATTGAACATGGGGTTCACCGGGGTTCTTCTGCTTGACAATGCCCTGCTCACGGAAGGTTGCAAAGTCCAGGTCCACCAGTGTCGGGTTCATCCTCTGGGATTCTGCATAAATATGACGCAACCAGGCTTCCTGGTCCCGACCTTCGGTGAACTGCGCTTCTACCCCAAGGCGTTTGGCAATACCTGTACACATGTCGTAGACCGAACGGCATTCATACAACGGCTCAACCGCAGTATCACAGAAAATGGTGTAACCCATATTTCCGCAGTACCCGTTAGGCGCGAAATCCGGTTGCTCAGCCGCAGTCAAATCCGGCAGCAGAATATCCGCATAGCGGGCACTGGGCGTCATGTGGTTGTCGATGACCACAATCATTTCACACTGGCTGTCATCCTGGAGAATGTCATGGGTGCGATTGGTGTCCGCATGCTGGTTGATGATGCAGTTACCCGCATAGTTCCAGATGAACTTGATGGGCTGAGTCAACTTTTCTGCACCACGAATACCTGCGGTCAACGCGGTCATTTCATCATGACGGTAAATGGCATCCGTCCAGAGGAACATGGGAATGGACGTTGATACCGGGTTGGTCAGTGTCGGAAAGACCGCAAAGGGCATGGAGTAGCTGCCTTCACGGGCACCGGTACCACCACCGGGAATACCCACATTACCGGTCATCACCGCCAGCATGCAGATAGCCCGACTGGCCTGCTCACCATTGGCGGTGCGCTGCAGACCCCAGCCCTGCATAATGTTGCAGGGTTTGGTCATGGCAATTTCACGGGCCAGACGGATGATGGTGTCTGCCGGGACACCGGTTATTTTTGCCGCCCATTGCGGGGTCTTTGCAACACCATCATCGCCTTTGCCCAGAATATAGGATTTCCAGGAAGCGCCTTTCGGTGCGCTGGCAGGCAGTGAGTTTTCATCGTAGCCGATGGTGTACTTGCCCAGGAATTCATTATCCACCAGGTCTTCGGTAATCATCACCCATGCCATACCGGCTACCAGTGCGGCATCGGTACCCGGTCGCAGCGGAACCCACTCATCATTGGCACCCAGGACCGTATCGGTCATGCGCGGATCAAAGGTGATCATACGTGCGTTACTGCGTTGTCGGGCTTCGGACAGCTGATAAACAATACCGGCGCCACTCATACGGGTTTCCGCCGGGTTGTTGCCAAAATTGACCACCAGCCTGGTATTCACAACATCTGACGTACAGTTATTATCTACCCAGCTACCGCCGTACAAATACGGTAAACTCACGGCAATCTGGGCCGTGCTGTAATCACCATAGTGGTTAAGATAACCGCCCCAGCAGTTCATCAGACGGGCGATCGGTGTGGCGGCTGGCGGCCAGGATTTGGAAACCGTGCCTCCCAGCGTACCAGTACAATAGTTGAGATAGATGGCTTCATTGCCATACTCTTTTTTGATGCGCTTCAGGTTATCAGCGATGGTGTCAAACGCTTCATCCCAGCTGATGCGCTCAAATCGACCTTCACCACGCTTACCGACACGCTTCATTGGGTATTTCAGACGGTCAGGGTTGTAGACGCGCTTGCGGAAGGAACGGCCACGAAGACAGGCGCGAACCTGGTGGTCACCATAGGTATCGTCACCGGTGTTATCGGTTTCGGTATGAATGATCACACCGTCTTTTACCTGATGACGCAGTGCACAGCGGGAGCCACAGTTGACCGTGCAGGCAGACCAGACTGACTTGATCTCTTCAACCGCAGGTTTGGCCTCTGTCGCAGAAGCTTTCACAGGCAGTGTGTGCGCAGCGACCACTGCCGCACTGCCCGCAGCGGTTCCCCACTTCATAAACGTTCTTCGCTTCACCGTGGAAGCCAGTACTTTATCCACAATTTCTTTCATTGATATCGCCAACCCATCATAAATACTGGTCGTGATCACAGATTGCTCAGACAATTATCAGATTCTGCTTTCCCTGAAGAGATAAAGGTGTGAACAAAAAGTGCCGCCAACCAAATGGTAGGCATGATAATTGGGCAGTAATTAACCGACAGATGACCTGAATCAAGACCCTGTGATTTAAAGTACAACTACGTACTATCTCAGGAAAACTACATATTTCAGACAGCAATAAAAAAGCCCCATGGCCAAAACCAGGGGGCTGTCAGATAGACGATCGTCTGCAATCAGGCAGTCAAACGTCTTACGTCTTCTACTGAATCCAGAGTCAGCGCTTCACGGGCCAGGCTCTGGCAGTGCTTATAGTTCAGGCTGCGAACACGGGCCTTAACCACCGGGATTGCCGGGACACTGATGGACAGTTCCTGAACGCCCAGACCGACCAGAATAGGCACCGCATTCGGGTCACTGGCCAGGCTGCCACAGATACCCGTCCACTTGCCTTCTTTGTTGGCTGCTTTCACCGTCATATCGATCAGGCGCAATACTGCCGGGTGAAGACCATCGACACGTGCCGCCAGTTTTGGATGGCCACGGTCAACGGCCAGGGTGTACTGAGTCAGGTCATTGGTACCGATAGAGAAGAAGTCCACTTCTTTGGCGAAATGATCGGCCAGCAGCGCAGCGGACGGCACTTCAATCATAATACCCACTTCAACGGTGACGCCTGTCGTTTCCTGCTCTTCCAGCACCAGTTTTTTCACGGCACGGAATTCATCCAGGGAGCTGATCATCGGGAACATGATACGGGCATGACCGGCATGAGCCGCCTTCAGAATCGCACGAACCTGCTTGCGCAGCATGGCGGGACGGTTAATACCGATACGCACGCCACGTTCACCCAGGAACGGGTTCTCCTCTCTTGGCAGTGGCAGATAAGCCAGAGGCTTGTCACCACCGACGTCCAGAGTACGGATAATGACCGGACGATCTTTACCCATAGCGTCCAGAATACCTTCGTAGGCTTTTACCTGCTCATCCATGGTGGGTTCGGTTGCACGTTCCATATAGAGGAACTCGGAACGCAGCAGACCTACCGCTTCAGCACCCATTTTGACCGCTTTTTCCGCATCGTCCTGGTTGGCAATATTGGCAGCGATCTCAACATGATGGCCATCCAGAGTCACCGCAGGCTGGTCAGCCACTTTCAACGCTGCCGCATGTTCGGCCGCCGCACGTTCCTGGCGGGCAACGGTTCTGTCGATCTCTTCCTGAGTAGGATTAACCAGCATGTAAGCCTTGTTGGTGTTCAGGATAACATCGGTACCGTTCTCATACTGACGAACACTGCCCGGTACGTTGACCAGGTAAGGAATACCCAGGGAACCGGCCAGAATCGCCGCATGGGAAGTCGCGCCGCCGTGCAGGGTCACGATACCAATCACGCGCTGGCGATCCAGAGTCACCACTTCGGAAGGCGTAATGTCTTCCAGACAGAGAATGGTGTTTTCCGGCAGCTGATCGGTGCCGCCTTCAACGCCCATCAGGTAGCGCAGAACCCGAAGACCAACGTCTTCTACATCGATGGCCCGGGCCGCCAGCAGCGGGTTATCCAGCTTGCGCATTTCATCCGCTTCGGCCAGAAAACTTCGATGCCATGCCCACATGGCGCTCTTGCCTGCTTCAATCAGTTCACGGGCACGGTCACTGATCGCCGGGTCTTCCAGTAACTGCTGATGGGCAACAAATACTTCCGCATGACCACCTACATGATCCGCTTCCATTTTGGTCACCAGCTGCTGCAGGGACTCCCGGGCTTTCTGGATACCGTAGCCCAGCTGACCCAGTTCATCGCTGACACCAACACCCTCTTCCGGGTAGCTGGGCAGTTCATGAACCAGATGGTGCAGCTTGCCAATAGCCATACCCGGTGCCGCTTTAACGCCGGGTAAACGACCATCGGAGCCTTCTACCGGTCCAAGCAGTGGCGCTTCTTCTTCCATGGCTTCATCAGCGCCCGGCAGCACGTCGGCAACAGCTTCACCTAAACCACTGCGGAAACCATCCAGAATGGCTGCCATCGCTTCTTTGGCATCAGGGCCGGTGACGGTGATTTGCAGGTTAGAACCCAGTACCGTCTGCAGCCCCATCAGAGCAGTCAGACTGTTGGCCTTGCACTCTTTGCCAGTGTCTTTGTTCAGAATCATCACATCAGAATTGAAGCGTTTGATAATCTGAATCAGAGTGGCAGAAGGACGGGCATGAAGACCCAGTGGGTTCATCAGCACAAAATCGTCTGTCAGGGTAATGCTGTCCTGACGGCTGTATTTGCTTTCGGTGGACATCTCCTTTTCAGGCTCAGCCCCAATGGCAAATACGCTATCCTGCCCCGCTGTTACTTCGGTACGGGGATTTACCACCACACCGGTTTCCCCGGTGGTGATCATAATCGCGGTTTGCAGGCTGGCCGCCCTGGCTCCGACAAACTCAGGATCAAACGACAGCAGCTGCTGACCAACAGATACTTTGTCGCCTATTTTGACGTTGGTCTCAAAGCCTTCACCACGCAGAACAACCGTATCGATGCCCACATGGATCAACACTTCCACACCGGAATCTGTCTTGATAGCCACGGCATGTCTGGCGTCATGGAGCTGGCTGATGGTACCGGTGCACGGTGCCAGTACCACAGAGTCCGTCGGGTTGATCACAATACCGTCACCGATCAGCCGACCAGCAAATACCGGGTCAGTGGATTCCTCGATGGATAACAGCATTCCGGACAGAGGCGCAACCAGTGACAGTTGGCAAGGTTTGCCCTCTTTTTTGACATCTTGATGGGAGAGCGTCATGCAGAAACCTCAACATTGGCAAGATCATCCGTCACCGGGATCTTTTTCATTTCATCAGCAATTATTTCAGCCTGGGGACCGACGACGATTTGCAGGTTCTTGTCACCCACACGAACCACCGCCGCGGCCCCCAGCGCCTTAATACGGTCATCACTGACGCTGGCAGTATCTTTCAGCGTCAGACGCAAGCGAGTGACGCAGGCATCAATCTGAGTCACGTTCTGGTGGCCACCCAGCACTTTCAGGCACTGACGGGCGAACAGAGCAGTATCTTTTACTTCCACGTCTTCTTTCACTGTCTCCGAAGCAGCCTCCGGAGAAACAGCCGCCGCTACCGGCTGAACCTGACCTGGCAAGTGGATAGCACCCAGATCTTCAGTAGCCGCAATTTTCTTCATCTCACCGGCAATGATTTCTGCCTGTGGACCCAGAATAATCTGCAGGCTCTTATCACCGACACGGATCATACCGCTGGCACCCAGTGCCTTGATCACACGCTCGTCAGCCACAGAAGGGTCTTTCAGGGTCAGGCGCAGGCGGGTAATGCAGGCGTCGATATTGGTGACGTTATCCAGACCACCAATCGCTTTGGTAAACTGACGAGCCTGGTAAGCGTTGTCGCCCATACCCTGCTTGTTTATATCTGCAGCACTCTCAATTGAAGAACCGTCGTCGTCTTCACGACCCGGTGTTTTCAGGTTAAACATCTTGATGGCGAAGTAGAAAACGCAGAAATAGATGACAGCGAATACCAGGCCAATAACCACCAGAGTCCATGGCTTCGTTGCCAGACCCCAGTTTAGCACCATGTCAAACAGACCAGCGGAAAAGCCAAAGCCAGTCAGAACGCCCATGGCATTGGTCACTACCAGGGAAGCACCGGTCAGCACTGCGTGAGCGGCATACAGGCCGGGAGCCAGGAACATGAACATGAATTCCAGAGGCTCGGTAATACCGGTCAGGAATGCCGTCAGGGCAACCGAGAACAGCACACCGCCAACCTGTGCACGACGGCTCTTGTCTGCCGTCAGGTACATGGCCAGGGCCGCTGTCGGCAGACCAAACATCATCACCGGGAAGAAACCGGTCATAAACACCCCGGCCGTCGGATCACCGGCAAAGAAGCGATGCAGGTCACCGTTGACCACCTCACCGGCAGCGTTGGTGAAGTCACCCAGACCAAACCAGAAATACGAGTTCAGAACGTGATGCAGGCCGAAAGGAATCAGGCCACGGTTCAGGGTACCGTAAACAAACTGACCAACCGCACCAGAGCCGGCCACACCGTGACCAAAAGCATCAATACCATTTTGAATAGCAGGCCAGATATGACCACAGGCCCAGCCGATCGCCAGCATGAACAGCCCCGTCATGATGGGTACTAAACGTTGTCCACCGAAAAAGCCAAGATAAGTCGGCAGCGGCACTCCATGAAAGCGGTTATAGGAATGACCGGCAACGATACCGCTGATGATACCGCCGAAGAAGGACATATCGATGTCAGGATTAATGGTTGCCGTTGTGGCTTTCAGAATAAAAAAGCCAACAGCACCCGCGATCGCTGCTGCACCAGCGCCGTCTACCGCCAGGCCCAGGGCGATACCCATGGCGAACAGCAGCGCCAGATTGCTGAAAATCGCGTTACCCGCCTGCGCCATAAAGGGAATATCCAGCAAATCAGGCTGGCCCAGACGCAGCAGCAAAGCTGCGACAGGTAGAACGGCAATAGGCAGCATCAGTGCCTTACCGAGTTTCTGCAAGTAACCCAAAATGTTCATGATTGATCAACCATTTAATTCTTTATAGTGAGAGTGTGTCTCGTTCTGTGTGGCGCGGAATTTTACTGATTTATTTTTCAAAGAAAAATAAAAAAGCGAATACATTGACTCAGATCATCACTTAAAGACATTTTCTACCCGTTGAGCACATTGCCAACCGCCTTTATTTTCCATCAAAAAATAAATAGACTATGATGCATAACATCACCCTGAGCAGATTAGCGAAGACTGGAGTTTACGACATGCGCTTTATACCTCTGAAAGACAAGCCAGCCGTTGGTCGTTGGGCTGCTCGATACATTGTCAGCCGGATCAAGGCATTTAATCCGACCCCTGAACGCCCCTTTGTTCTTGGCCTGCCAACCGGCGGCACACCCATCCCGACGTATCAGGAACTGGTTCGCCTGCACAGGGAGGGAGAAGTCAGCTTTGCCCATGTTGTTACCTTCAACATGGACGAATACGTTGGCCTGCCTGCCGATCACCCGGAATGTTACCGAATGTTCATGCACCGCCACTTCTTTGATCATGTGGATATCCCGGCAGCAAACATTAACTTTCTGGACGGTAACGCAGAAAATCTGGAAGCCGAATGCCTGCATTATGAAACAGCGATTAAAAATTATGGCGGCATTGAGCTGTTTATGGGTGGTGTCGGACACGATGGGCACATCGCATTTAATGAACCCGGTTCTTCACTGTCCTCCCGGACCCGCCTGAAGACGCTGACCACGGAAACCCGTGAAGCCAACGCGCGCTTCTTTGATCAGGACATCAGCCAGGTACCAAAACTGGCGCTTACCGTGGGTGTCGGAACGGTTCTGGACTCCCGTGAGCTGATGATTCTGGCCACTGGTTCTGATAAATCCCGTGCGGTTCAGGCCACGGTTGAAGGGTCAGTAAACCATATGTGGACAATATCTGCCCTGCAGCTTCATCCAAAAGCGATGATGATCTGTGATGACCCTGCCACCCTGGATCTGAAAGTTCGCACTCTGCGCTACTTCCAGGATATTGAGTCTGAAAACATCAAGGACTTTTGATATGTCTGCGGATCTGGTCATCAGCCCGGAAAAGAGTTACGCACTGGTTAATTTCAAACCGTTATCCGGTGACCCGGAGCAGTCGTCGTTTGATACCATCATTATAGAGAATGGCCGAATTTCGGCCATTGGCAAGGCAGAGGATATTGCCGGTGATCATCAGGGTGCCGATAGCCTGAAAAAAATAGACCTCGGCGGTCTTACGTTAAGTCCTGGTTTTATCGACCTGCAATTAAACGGCTGTGGTGGTGTTCTTTTTAACAGTGATATCTCCATCAATACGCTCGATATCATGCACGTGACCAACCTCCGCTCAGGTTGTACGGCATTTCTGCCTACGCTGATTACCACCAGTGATGAGGATATACGACAAGCGGTTAAGGTCACCCGTGAATACATGGCCAGGCATCCGGATCGTGTACCCGGCATCCATCTGGAAGGTCCTTACCTGAATCCTCAGCGCAAAGGCATTCATGATCCGGACTTCATCCGTGGGCCATCCTGCGCAATGATCGACTTTTTCTGTGACAATGCCGACGTCATTGCCATGGTGACACTGGCACCGGAAATCTGCCCTGAAGGCACCATTGAAACGCTGAGTAAAGCGGGCATTGTTGTGTCCATCGGCCACACCAATGCCACCTGTGAGCAGGCTAAAGCGGCAGAACAGGCGGGGGCAACCTTTGCCACTCATCTGCATAACGCCATGAGCCCCCTGGGCAGCCGCGAGCCTGGTGTGGTAGGTGCCGTCTTTGACAGCCATGCTATGGGTGCCGGTATCATTGCTGACGGTCTTCACCTGTCCTGGGAAAACCTGCGTATCGCCCATCGTCTGATGCAGGACCGTCTGGTGCTGGTGACCGATGCAACCACGCCGACCGGTACGGATATGGCCACCTTTGTCTTCGCCGGACAAACCATCTACCACCAGGATGGCAAGTGCTCCAATGCGGATGGCACCCTGGCCGGATCCGCACTCACTATGATTGCAGCGGTCGCCAATAGCATTCGGGCAGGGATTGAGCCTCAGGCGGTGATTCGCATGGCTACCGTCAATGCAGCAAAAGCCATTCATGTTGACAGTCAGATGGGCAGCATTGCGGTTGGGCAGTTTGCCAACCTTGCCATTTTCGATGACAACTTTACCCTGCTGGGTACGGTAAGCGGTGGCGAGCTGAAACTACAAAAATGACGACAGTAATTGCCAATCTGGACTTCGTAAAAGAGCGGAACATTTCTGCGGTTTACCAAGCGATTGTTGATCATGGCTCCATCTCAAGAATCCAGATAGCCAGACAATGTCGTCTGGCTGCCGGTAGCGTGACCCGTATCACCCGACAACTGATGGAAGCAGGCCTGATTGTTGAACAGGAACAGCAGACCTCTGAACGGGGGCGTCGGGCCACATCGCTGGCTCCCCGGCAGGGCCAGATCCAGATTCTTGCAGCAAGGGCAGGCAGAACCAAACTCCACCTGGGGTTGTGTGACCTGTCAGGCAAGCTGCTGGCTGAATACTCAGAGCCGATTCAGCCTTTGAGTCAGGTTGAATTTACCAAACAGCTGATTGCCTCGCTGAGAAAATTCCTCAAAACCCATAAGAAGCATATTCGTTGTCTGGCCGGTGTTGGCATAACAACACCGGGCCTGGTTAATTCAGCCAAAGGAATTATTACTTTCATGCCCCACCTGTCTGTCAGCAATCTCCCTTTGGCAGAGCAGGTGTCTGACGCATTAGGGATTCCCTGCTTTATCAACAACTTTATTTCGTCCATGGCGCTGGCCGAGCACCACTTTGGTGTCAGCCGTGGATTTAAAAACAGCCTCTTTGTCAGCGTCCATAACGGGGTGGGAGCCGGTATGATTCTGGACGATAAGCTCTATGAAGGCAGCACCCTGGCCGTTGGCGAGATTGGCCATATTCAGATCGATCCGCTGGGAGAACGATGTTACTGCGGTAACTTTGGCTGTCTGGAAACCCTGGTCTGTAATCCGGCCATAGAAAAGCGCTGTCATAAGCTGCTGGCGTCGGGTGTTCCCAGTCTGTTAAATAAGAGCCAGACCAAAAAGGCGGATATCCTGGCAATCTGTCACGCTGCGAACGAGGGCGATCAGCTGGCAAATGATCTACTGAAAGAAGCCGCTGGTAACCTTGGCAGGGCAATAGCCATGAGTGTCAACCTGCTGCGACCGGACACAGTGGTGCTTGCCGGTGAGATCTGTGCCGCTGCCACGATTATCCACCCGGTGATCAAACACTGTCTGAAAACACAGACGGTTTCAATCAATGAAAATCTTCAAACCAGCGTCGTTTACTCAACGCTTTATGACAGCCCATGGTATGGCGGGTTTACCCTGGTAAGAAGGGCGCTTCTGGAAGAAGGGCTACTGTTGCAACTTATCCAGTAAGAAAGCGGGGAAGGGTGATTGGCACAGTCTTTATTCAGGGTACGGAGCTAACGCCCTTCGACTCCTCAGGACGAACGGAGTTTGGATGCCATTGATAAAAGGAACCCATCAATTACATTCAAACCCTGTACCGGCTGGTACATGGTTTTGCGATGCTGTCAGGAAAGACAGCTGGCTGTTAAAGCCAACAATCAGTGCATCGAACAAAACCGTCGCTGGCCACCAATGTAGTCACCTGCAAAGCCGGGAGAGTTCAGGGCTTCCATAATTAAATATCTGCCATTTGGATCATTCCACTCAATTTTTCAAATGATCGAACTTACTTTAGCAGGTTGTTGTCAGTTGCTGTTGATAAACAATGGAGGATATTAACGCAATGCAACTCTGCAACATTGGATATCAGGTGCCTCACCTGGCCCTCACAAAGTCTCCATTGCAGGACTCGATAAAGCAATTGTATTAATAGCTAAAAGAATAATGAATTCAGCTAAATAGCAATTTGATAAAACTCCAATAATAAACCAGCTACTGACCATACTATGAGTTGCAAACGTTCTTTATCCATTTCATCCATGCCACCAGGTTCATAGTTATGAAAATGCCTGTTGAATACCGCCTTGCAGGATGTACCGGAGGCAGAAAAGGCAGATGTCGCCATCATGCTCATGACACACCGCCATAAAAAAGATGGCGTGACCCCGTTTTATCTTGCCACTCAGAATGCCCATGAGTGGATCTTGGCAACTTTCCTGAACTACTTGCTGGCATTGCCTGAGGCAGATATTCCCCGGGCCCTGGTGGCAGTCATGAATGCTGCCCACAAAAATGGCCAAACCCCACTGTGTGAAGCGATCATAAGAGGCGATGACCGAATGGTATCCTGCTTCCTGCAGGTCCTGGAATCCTCGCCGGAGGCCAAAAGAGCCGATACCATGATTGAGGTGCTGGCCCCTGAAAAGCAGAGCAAGGGCAAGGGCGAGAGGCAGCCGCTCCATCTGGCTGCCCGCATGGGCAATAGCAGGATCATACAGTTACTGCTGGAGTCTGTTTCAGCGGTACCGGAATCAGAGCGGAGCAAGGTAGCCAGGCAGGTGGTGAATGCCACTGACGCTCATGGTGCTACTCCGCTATTAATTGCTGCAAATGGTGGATTTGTCAGGATTGTCCAGCACATAATGGCGGTCATCAGTGGAGTGCCGGATTCAGAAAAAGCCGAGCTTGGCAATGCCCTGGTGAATACCGCCAACAAAGACGGGATGACCCCGCTCTATGTTGCAGCTTCGGCCCCATACAGGCCTATTGTGTTGATGCTGCTGGAGCACGGTGCTGACCCGGAACAGGCAAAGGTTGGCTGCGTCCTGGGAACATGCCGGAGATCGAATACCCCCCTTCAGGTAGCAGGCCAACGTGGCAACAAGGATATTGCTGCCTTGATCAATAAAGCGATTCAGTCACGCAAGGCGGCAACTCTGCAGTCAGGAAAGGAAAAGGAACCGGCTGCAGCTCTATAGGGAAAAATAGTTTACGACGATTTTGGATGAAAGCATTCTTTAATGGAAGTTTAAAATTTCAGACAACCGTAATTGTCCTACCGGTCAATTGCCAGCAAGAGGCTAATTCTGGTTCCAATCTAAAATCCAGGCAGCATAAGACGTGTTCAATTGATGAAAAACCATGCTTTTCGTTGGGACTCATGTTAAAAACAAGCCTATAACAACAATAATCAGGCTCGCCCCATGAATCCGATTGTGTACGCCATACCAATCTTCTTGCTGATGATCCTTATTGAAGTGATCGCCACCATCATTCGCAAGAAGGATTACTATCGAATTAACGATGCCATAAACAGCCTGAGTACGGGGATGCTTAACGTCACCACGGGTGTTATTTTCAAACTGGGTATTTATACCCTTATTTATAATCATGCAGCGCTCCTGTCACTGGATAGCAACGCCCTCTGGGTATGGGTCCTTGGGTTTGTCTTGCAGGATTTTTTCTATTACTGGAATCATCGCAAAGGCCATGAAATCAACCTGCTCTGGGCCGCCCACTCGGTGCATCACCAGAGTGAGGAATACAATCTGACCACGGCTCTGCGCCAGACCAGCACCGGCTTTCTGTTCTCATGGGTGTTCTACGTGCCCATGGCCATTCTTGGCATCCCACCTTATGTCTTTTTGACGGTAAGCCTGATGAATCTGCTTTATCAATATTGGGTGCATACCCGCCATATTCCAAAGCTTGGCTGGTTTGAACGGCTGTTTGTTACCCCCTCAAACCATCGGGTGCACCATGCCAAAAACCGGAAGTATCTGGATAAAAATTATGGCGGGGTATTTATTATCTGGGACCGACTGTTTGGCACATTTATCGAAGAAGATGAAAACTATGAGCCCATTCGCTACGGCACGCTAACACCTCTGAGAAGCTGGAACCCGGTGTGGGCAAACCTGCATCTTTATACCGGGATGTTCAGGGATGCCTTTAATACCAAAAGCTGGAAAGACAAACTCACACTCTGGTTCAGACGCACAGGCTATCGACCTGCAGACATCGCCTCACCGATGAAGATGCCGGATATTCACGGCTATAAGAACTATAACCCTGACGTCAGCATGGGCTTGAAAGTCTATGCACTGATCCACTTTGCCATGCTTGTGCTGGCAACCACGGTATTGTTAGCCATCAGCCACAACACGCCTTACGGCTTCAATGCACTCTGGACATTTGTTCTTGCACTGAACCTGATCGGTATTGGCTGGTTGCTGGAAAAATTCACCGGATTGATCGTTATTGAAGCCATACGCTTTGTATTTACCGGGGCAACCATCGTTGTATCCAATGGTATATGGATTGATCTGATGCCAGACTGGACCTGGCAGTTTGTTTTAGTTAGCGGAGTTATGTCACTGCTGGTGCTGAAAACCAGTGGCATTGCCAGCCCTTCTACCTATTCTAAGTAGTTGGCCGAATGGAATCGTATTTTCTGGCTAAGTGGGCAGTTACTATGCAAGGCACAACGTAGGGAGCATAGCCGTAGCTATGTGACCGTAGTTGTAACGCCGCAGAGTGACTGTCCACTTAGTCAGAAAATACGATTTCATTTGGTTAACTACTTATGATCCCGGACCCGACTGAAGCCCAGCTTTAATCTTTATTACCCACAGAACACTTATGCCTCCAGGCCTGTCCTGGCAGGGGGGCATATGGAACTTACTTGGCCGTACACAGTCTAAGTTGAAGGGCTGCGTTCTCGTAAAAATCTCCCCCTGACAAGGTCTTTTGATATTAGAGGGCAAATTATTGGAATTTATAGGAATTTAAATAATGATTAACAACACAATTGAAAATATTACTCATTATGTTAAGGCGGCAATTAAACTGCCACTTAACATTGTGCGTTGGTTTTGTGGAAGAGTGGTGGCCATTGCCCACAATATTTCCAACTTCCTGTCAAAACGATCAGACCAAAATGACAGTTCTGACGTGCAGCAAAAGGATATTTCAGACCGTACTGTTTCTTCAACCCACTCTCAGCCTGGTTACCATGTAAAGGAGACCGTAACTACTGCAGTTTTTCCTTTTGGCAACCTGGAAAAAATACTGGATTGTCATAGCAGCGACTTTGAATCTGCCGAAGCATTTGCCCAGGAAAAAACGAGGCTTCTGCAGGAAGCGAAGTGGCTTCACATAAAGTGGAATGAGACTGACATGTTATGCCTGAAAATAACCACTAAAACGAATGCTGAAGGGAAACGGGTTACTTGTAGTTTGACCAAAGAAGTTGATCGAACCAACAGCAGAAACCCGTCATGACCGTTGATTCTGCCCATACAGCCGATATGCTTCCAGGGCTGATGCCTCATCCACCAGCATTTTCTCAAATTGCCTCAGCTCCCCGGCCAGGGGAGAAGACGCCTTAGGTGCCTGTAGCTCAATTTTCAGATCATTTTCATGAATGATGGATAGCTTGAGATAGTGAACGGCTTCGACGTAAGCTTCATCCGCCTGCCTGAAGTCACTGGCAACGTCTGCGGCAACACAGTCCTTGAGACAGTCAACCACCCGAGCTCGCTCTTCAGTCACCTTGGACTGCCCACGGCCCTCCAGCAGATCCAGCCAGAGCTGTGACTGCTCACAATCCAGCTGTAGCTTGCGCAACGCCTGATCACAGGCACCCTCAGCCTTGCCTTCTCCCAGGCGCTGCCAGGCCATTTGATTCTTCTGCTGGACCAGCGCAATCATCGTTCCAATCTTTTTCTGTTTATCAACGGGTTTGAGGCGGGAGAGCATCTTATAGACAGAGGTTGGCAGAAAGTTTTTGATTCTTGCCAGAAGGCTGTTGTTATTGGTTTTGAGACTCTTTCGGGAAGTAGGCTCAGCCAGCATAACACTTCGGTTCTTGAGGATTTTTTTCAGCTCTTTGAAGATTTTCTTATCTTCGCTGATGGCAGCCGACGCTAACCTTGGGCTGTTATTTACAGAATCCTTTGAGGGATCCTCTGTCGGGCCACCATCAGACGGGTCCGGGTCACTCATTAAACATCCTTATGTTTATAATAACCCCTTAATGATAGTCAATGGCGCATCCATGCGTGGTATTTTTCCACCAGCGACAATACCCCCTGGGGTGCATGGGCTTTTTTCCACTCACCCGCAGCGTATTTGTTGGCTTCGCTCAGTGTCGGGTAGATATGAATAGTCCCCAGGATTTTATTAAGACCCAGACCGTGTTTCATGGCACTGATATACTCCGTAATCAGCTCACCGGCATGATAACCAACAATGGTGACTCCCAGGATCTTATCCTTGCCCGGCACGGTCAGCACTTTCACAAAGCCCCGTGCCTCTTCATCCGCTATGGCTCGATCCAGGTCATCAATACCGTACTTGGTCACTTCATAGGCAATGCCCTGTTCCCGGGCCTCCTGCTCATTCAAACCCACTCTGGCCACTTCCGGATCGGTAAAGGTACACCAGGGAATTACTGAGTAATCCACTTTGAATTTTTTGAAGCGGCCAAACAGTGCATTCACCGCACAATACCAGGCCTGATGTGCCGCCGTATGGGTAAACTGGTAAGGTCCTGCAACATCGCCACAGGCGTAGATATTGGGGTAACGGGTCTGCATGTAATCATTAACCTCAATGGTTCCCCGCTCAGTTAACTCGATACCCAGCGCTTCAAGGCCAAGATTTGCCGTATTGGCTTTGCGACCCGTGGCAAACAGGGCGATATCAAAGTCAATTTCTACGCTCTGACCGGCAAACTCCGCTGCCAGAAATTGACGCTCGACGCCGGTGTCCGGGTCCGGCAACTTATGGAACGATCGGGCTTGGTGTTTCAGCCTCAGGTCGACGCCATCCTGAATAAACTGATCCATCACCAGTTTTGAAACATCGTCATCTTCACGATGCAACAGCCGGGCTCCGTGATCCACCTGAATAACCTGAACCCCCAGTCTGGTGAAGGCCTGAGTCAGTTCACAGCCAATAGGGCCACCGCCAATCACCAGCATGCGGCCGGGCTTCTTGCGCAAGCCCCAAATGGTGTCCGATGTGTAGTATTCAATTTGTTCAAGACCCGGCAGAGGTGGCACATAGGGACGACCACCACTGGCAATGACAATATTTCGGGACGTGATTCTTTGACCGTCCACTGCTACTTCCCAGGGGCTGATCAGCTGCGCGGAGCCACTGATACAGTTAACCCCCAGACCGGAATAACGCTCCACAGAATCGTGGGGCTCAACCTTGTCAACAACTCCCTGAACCCTCTCCATCACTTTGGCGAAATTAACCTGCCCGGACGCATGTTCAATACCGAACTCATCGGCCCGCTTCAGGTAATGGGCCATTTTGGCGGAGCGAATCAGGGCTTTGCTGGGCACACACCCGGTATTCAGGCAATCGCCCCCCATTTTATGCTTTTCAATCAGTGATACTTTGGCCTTAACCGCCGCAGCAATATAGCTGCTGACAAGACCGGCAGAACCGGCGCCAATCACGGTCAGGTTATTATCAAACTGTGCAGGCTGCGGGTAGCTGCGATATAAACGACGACGTCTCAACCACTCCATCGCCATTCTGGCAATCCAGGGGAAAATACCCAGAAGCACAAATGAAGCGATCAATGGTGGCGTTAAAATCCCTTCAAGAGACAGCTCCTCCACCAGGCCAAGCTGGGCACCGGCATTGACGAAAACCGCCGTGCCCGGGAGCATTCCCAGCTGACTGACCAGGCTGAAGGTCAGGACCCGCATGGAGGTCAGCCCCATCACCAGGTTGATCACAAAGAACGGCACCGCCGGAATCAGTCTAAGCGTTGCCAGATAAAAGGCTCCGTCCTTGTTCACGCCGTTGTTAATGGTCTCCAGATAACCGGAAAACTTTTGCGCTACCCAGTCTCTTAATAAGGTTCTGGAAAACAGAAAAGCCAGAGTGGCTCCCAGGGTGCTGGCAAAAGAGACCAGCAACACACCATGAAACAGGCCAAAAATGGCCCCCGCCACCACCGTCAGCACTGCCGCTCCCGGCAGTGACAGGCCGGTTACCGCCACGTAGATGATAAAGAAAGCAACAGCCGTCAGTACCGGATCATCACGATAAAGGCCCTGGAAGAAATCACGGGTCAGGTATTGCTGACCGTCCAGGGCGTAAAATGCACCAATTGCTGCGGCCAGCACTGTCAGCAAAAGCCATTTCTTGTTATTCATAACACCTTCCAGTAGCTACAAACATCTGTTTGATACGACAATCCCTGCAAAATCATACGTTTTTTCCCGTATAATGCCAGCCATTATTGTCAAATCAGAAACTGTGGCTGTTTGGCCTGTTGATGCTTCGTTGCGACCTCAAAAGGATAAAGAAGTATGATTCATCGCCCCTTTCCTGCTGCCCGCCCAAGACGGATGCGCTACAACGACTTCTCCCGCCGTTTGATGCGCGAAAGTCAGCTTTCCGTGGACAACCTGATTTATCCACTGTTTATTGTGGACGGTCATCAGCAGCGCCAGGCCGTTGCATCCATGCCCGGTGTTGAACGCCTCAGCATTGATTTACTGCTTGAGGAAGCCGCTGAGCTGGTGGCGCTGGGCATTCCGGCCATTGCCCTGTTTCCGGTGACACCCGCTGACAGGAAGTCCGAGCTGGCGGAAGAAGCCTGGAACCCGGAGGGCCTTGCCCAGCGCGCGGTTCGAGCGCTGAAAAACCAGTTCCCGGAGCTGGGTGTGATTACCGATGTCGCGCTGGATCCCTTTACTTCCCACGGTCTTGATGGCCTGACCAATAAAGAGGGTTATGTGGTCAATGATGAAACGGTTGAGGCCCTTGTCCGTCAGGCCCTGTCCCACGCCGAAGCCGGCGCAGACATTGTGGCCCCGTCAGACATGATGGATGGCCGGATTGGTGCCATCCGCCAGCGCCTGGAAGAAGAAGGTCATATCAATACCCGCATTCTGGCCTACTCGGCCAAATATGCTTCCAATTACTATGGCCCGTTCCGGGATGCGGTGGACTCAGCCGGTAATCTCGGCAAAAGCAATAAGTTCAGTTTTCAGATGGACTTTGCCAACAGTGATGAGGCAATCCACGAGGTGGCTGCCGACCTGGCAGAAGGTGCCGATATGGTGATGGTAAAACCAGGCATGCCCTATCTGGATATTGTTCGCCGGGTTAAGGATGAATTCAAGGTACCGGTCTTTGCCTACCAGGTCAGTGGTGAATACGCCATGCACAAAGCGGCGGCGGCCAATGGCTGGCTTAATGGCGATGCCGTGATACTGGAATCCCTGATGTGTTTTCGCAGGGCCGGAGCGGATGCCATTCTGACCTACTTTGCCAAGGATGCGGCGAGAGCGCTCTCTAAAATGAGCTCTTGATAAAAGCAGAATAAACGTTCATGCCGGGAGAGTAGTCTTTATTATTTCTGTTAGAATAAAATGAATAATGCGACATTCTCCCTGCCCTATTACTTCCGCTCCGAGAGTCGCCTGTTCACCGGGCCATTGGTTGAATCTCTGACATACGTCACTGACAGGATCCATGACAAAAGCCACTGAAACCGGTCATCATAAGCCAGTGCTATTTTGCTGAGAAAGAGGTCGTATGGATAACCCCCAACAGTCGGATGTTCAGGAACCCCGGGCCCAATCATCTGAGCTTGCCGAGCCAATGGCCAGCAAGCCCCCAAAGGTCAGTGATTATCAGAACCCTGACTATTACATTAATCGTGAACTCAGCCATCTGGCGTTTAATTTCCGGGTGCTGCAGCAGGCGTTAAACGAAGAGTACCCGCTGCTGGAGCGCTTCCGGTTTCTGCTGATTTTCAGCTCCAACCTCGATGAATATTTCGAAATCCGGGTCGCGGGCCTGATGCAGCAGATCGACTTCTCCCGTGAGCAGGTGGGCCTCGATGGTATGGGACCACAGCAGGTCCTGAAAGAGATCAGCCAGAAGGCCAAAGAATACGTTGATCTGCAATACCAGATATTGAATGAAAGCCTGTTACCTTCTCTGAGAAAAGAGGGTATTCGCTTTCTGCGCCGTAATGAGCTGACGGAAAAGCAGCAGGCATGGATCAAGCGCTTCTTCTACCATGAAGTGATGCCCATTATCAGCCCTATCGGGCTGGACCCTGCCCACCCGTTCCCAAGGCTGGCAAACAAACTGCTTTGCTTTATTGTCTCCCTGGAAGGCAAAGATGCTTTTGGCCGTGATACCGGTATGGCCATTATCCCGGCACCCCGGTCGTTACCACGCATCGTCAAAATGCCTGAAGATATCTGTGATGGCCGGGAGAATGATTATGTATTTCTCTCTTCGATTATCCATCGCCATGTCAGCGACCTGTTCCCCGGCATGGATATCAAAGGCTGTTATCAGTTCCGACTGACCCGTAACAGTGACCTGGACCTTGAAGATGAGGTTGAAGACCTGGCCAAGGCACTGCAGGGCGAACTGCTCTCCCGTCGCTACGGTAAAGCGGTACGGCTTGAGGTAGCCGACAACTGCCCACAACCGCTGGTGGATTTTCTACTCAATGAATTCGGTTTGACCAATGAAGACGTTTACCAGGTCAGTGGACCGGTCAACCTGACTCGCATGATGTCCATCTGCGACACCAATGACAAACCGGATCTGGTCTTCCCGCCGTTTACCCCCGGCTACCCGAAAGGTCTGCACAGTAAACGGAAGCACAGCAACAACGTGCTGGATCTGGTGGCCAAACAGGACATCCTGCTCCATCACCCCTTTGAGTCATTCACCCCGGTGGTGGATATGCTCCGTCAGGCCGCCAAAGACCCTGATGTGCTGGCCATTCGCCAGACGCTGTACCGCACCGGTGCTCACTCAGAAATGGTGGATGCCCTGGTAGAAGCCGCCCGGCAGGGTAAAGAGGTGACGGTTGTGGTAGAGATCCGTGCCCGGTTTGATGAAGAGGAAAACCTGGCCCTGGCCCGTCGCCTGCAGGAAGCAGGGGCCGTCGTCGTATACGGTGTCGTCGGCTATAAAACCCATGCCAAAATGATGTTGATTGTTCGTCGTGAAGGCCGGCATATTCAGCGCTATGCTCACCTTGGCACCGGTAACTATCACGCTGGCAATGCCCGTCTTTATACCGATTACAGCCTGCTGACCTGTGACAAGATACTGACCAACGACGTTCATAAAATCTTCCAGCAGCTGACCGGGATGGGACGTGCGGTTCGTGTCCGTAAGCTGTTCCATGCGCCTTTCACGCTGAAGAAGAGTCTGATTGATCTGATCAACCAGGAAACCAGTAACGCCAAAGAGGGAAAACAGGCCCGGATCATCATCAAAATCAACTCACTCACTGAGTCTCATATCATTAAGGCGTTGTTCAAAGCGTCTCAGGCCGGTGTTGAGGTGGATCTGATCGTTCGGGGCATCTGCTGCCTGAGGCCCGGCATCGAAGGGCTGTCGGAAAATATCCGCGTACGCTCCATTGTCGGACGGTTTCTTGAGCACACCCGTATCTACTATTTTGAAAATGGCGACGATGACGCACTGGTTTACTGTTCCAGTGCAGATGCCATGATCCGAAATCTGGACATGCGTATTGAGACCTGCTTCCCCATTGAAGACCCGAAACTGGCCGCTCGCATCAAAAAGGAATTGGACTACTACCTGTCCGATAACACCCGCAGCTGGCAACTGCAAAGTGACGGTGAGTATGAGAAAAACCGGCCAGTCCGGAGTCAGCGTCGACGTAATGCCCAGGAACGGTTGATGGATGCGTTGGCGATTATTGCTAACAAGCCGTCGACTGATTAAGGGACTGTCATTTGATAACTTTGACATTTTAGTAAGCGCTGCCCGCTTCCCGCCACCCGCTATCCGAAAAAGACAGGTCGCTTGTGCTTTTGCGGATAGCGAGCCAGGAATTTTTTATGTAATTGCCCCCCTCTCTGGTCGTAGTTCAGGACTTAACTCTACTTTATAGCCAATCTTCCCTTCATATTCTTTTATCACTGACAATTTTTAAGAAGTGTTTGAATTATTTCCTGAGAATTGACTCTATCTCTAAGCCACTGCGCTACACGACTGGGATATATCAATATTTTATGAGATTCCTGAAATGCACAACTTAAATTATCGAGCCGATGTCAATCAGAGTCGACCATCAAGGCTGGCTGACCTTGAGCAAAATTTTGATCAGAATGACGCCTCACAAAATAAAACCAGAGCGTTTTCCAGCCGCACATGTGTTGTTGCACTAGCTCTCGGTTCAGCAATAGCCACTATGGGAGCACTGTATTATTTGGCTAGCAACCAAAACAGTGTTCAACCGTCGTCATTAAGTGAACGATTAATTACTCCAGGATGCCTTAATACCGAGCAGTTCACCTATTTTACCGGCATACATCCCTTCAATGACAATGACAATGATATTTATTGCACTTACACTGATAAAACCCTGCCCGAACAGATGGCCGAATTAATCAATCACGGAATCATTAGCGTAATTGAGCACGCAGGAAACATAATTTACCATGGTGCAAAGAACACCTTTGAATGTATCAATCAAGGGCTTACCTGGCGACAGTATATTGATGAATCTGTGTGCGTTCGTATGGATGCAGATACTTGTAGCTCTCTTGGTGGATATACTTCTACAGGTGGCAGTATATGTTCGCCGACAATTAATCTTGAAAGTTCTGCCAGTAAATTATGCAGTAGAGATCTTGTGGAGCTGTGTAAATGGCAGAGCTAGTACATGGTTTCAATCAGTTTGACGTGTACGATCCCCGTTCACCCTGAGCGGAGTCGAAGGGTGCTTGGCACGATCTATCAGAGTCCGGAGTTTCCGCCCTTCGACAGGCTCAGGACGAACGGAGTGCGGAGGCACTACAACCCGTCAAACGCATTGAAACCATGTACTATGCGGCTGAGCGTTATTACCCGTACACCACGTTCACCCTGAGCGGAGTCGAAGGGTGCTTGGCACGATCTATCTGCGATGGTTTAAACAAGGCATTCGCCGACGAACTCTCGCCAGTTCATCCAGATCAAGTTCTGCCATAATCACCGCAGCCCCTTTTGCAGGGGCTTGTGCCAGAATATCCCCCCAGGGTGAAATGATCATACTGTGGCCATAGGTCTGTCGGCCATCAGGGTGGCTACCCGCCTGATTGGCTGCCAACACATAACATTGGTTTTCAATCGCCCTGGCTCTCAACAGCACTTCCCAATGGGCTGCACCGGTTACTTTTGTGAAGGCGGAAGGTACGGTTAATATGGTTGCTCCCTGCGCCACCAGAGTGCGAAATAACTCGGGAAAGCGAAGGTCATAACAAATTGACAGGCCAATCTTTGCCTCACCAATATCCACCAGCCCTGGCCCGGCTCCGGGGATAAAATCATCGGATTCTCTATACCGCCCTTTACTGTCAGATACCTCTACATCAAACAGGTGCATTTTGTTGTAGCAGGTGACTTCATCCCCTGCCGGGCTATAGACAAGACATGAGGCATGGTTGCGCCCGTCACTAATATCCGGGACAGGCACTGAACCGCCCACAAGCCAGCTACCCAATGTTCTGGCTGTTGATGCCATCCATTCCCTTATTTCATCCGCTTGCAGAGCCGCTTCAGCCTGGGGGCCTCCAAGCATGGCAAAGCATTCGGGTAATACAATAATGTCTATTTGCTGTTGTTGATAAGCCATTAACTGGCTGTCAATATCCGCAAGATTTTTTGCCACAACCCGGTCCGAGCAAACCTGAACCACCGCCGCCTTGAGTCTACTCATTATTATTTGCCTGTGCTTTTTCGCTGGATGGATGATAATTTATTTCTCGCGTGACTTCATAACACCACAAGATCGTCAACAACATGTGCCTTATAGTTTTTTCATGGCAGCCTGATGGCCAGTATCCACTGATTCTGGCGGCCAATCGAGATGAATTTTATCAACGCCCGACACAGGCAACCGACTTCTGGGGCGATTCGCCCGATGTCTTTGGAGGCCGGGACCTGGAAGCTGGCGGCAGCTGGTTGGCCATTAACAAAAATGGCCGCTTTGCTGCCGTTACCAACTACAGGGAAGTTCCCAGCCCTGCCGGTTTATATTCCAGGGGGGCGCTGGTGGCCAACTTTGTCACAGGTTCTCAGTCGGCATCTGACTATTTACAGTCGGTTCAGCAACAGAGTGATAAATGGTCAGGGTTCAATCTCCTGACTATGGATTCAACCGGCCTTTATTACTTGAGCAACCGCACAAAAGACCACATTATTGCTCCTCTTCCCCCCGGGATCTATGGTTTGAGCAACCACCTGCTGGACACACCATGGCCAAAGCTTATGAGAGCACGTACCGGCTTTACCAGGGCAATCAAAGAGTCCATCCCCCCCGGTAGCAAACATCTGATTGAACTGATGCACGATAATTATCAACCACCGGAGGAACAATTACCGGATACCGGGGTCAGTAAAGAGGTAGAGAAACTGATTTCCAGCTGCTTTATTGCCAGTAAAGAGTACGGTACCCGCAATACCAGCGTATTGATGATTGATCGCCACCATCAGCTGCAATGGGTGGAACAGGAGTACCTGCCGGAAGGCGCTGTCGGTGAACAGCGTCAGTTCAAATTCACACTGGAGCAGAATCAGCTAAGCTAGTACATCAATTGCAAGTTGCCCGATTGATCTAAGGATTTCCTATGCTTAACCGCTTTTGCCCGTTACTGCTTCTCTCTTTGTTGGCACTACCGATCAGTACCCTGGCTATCGATAACTGGATAGCCGTTGGTTCAGCGAAAGCCAGGGTCAGTGAAAATACCTTAACCATTTTTCCTCAGATGGAAGAGTCCTACAGCAAGCTTCGTTTCCATATATCCAATGGCGATATCATCTTGCGTCAAGCTCGTATCTATCTGGCTAAAGGTGAGGTATTTCATATCAACCTGCAAAAAACCATCCGAGGTAAAAGAAACGGTGATGAGGTACAGGATTACTCAAGGACAGTGCCACTGAGCAGTTCACAGCAGAGCCCCCTGGCGAAGATCAAGGTATTCTATAAATTCAAACAGCAGCAATTGGCAACCCAGCCGGTCATTGTTGAGTTGCTTGGTGTGCCTGTAACCTGATATGGGAATAAGCGCTTCCCGTAAAAGACAGATTACTTGCGCCTTTGCGGGAAGCGACCTTAACAAGCCTCAGTCAAATGCGGAACTTATTGCGAGACAATGTCTTAATGACTCATAAGATGTTCATTCTGAGGATCATTCAGCCAGGCTTCCAGGATAATCTGGGCGGCCATGGCATCCACCGGGTTTGATCCGTAATGCCCTTTATGGCCAAGCTTGCTGGCCCATTCTTTGGCCTCAAAAGACGTCAGTCGTTCATCCGCTGGATAAAATGGCAGGTTGAAGCGTCCATGAATCCGGTTACCAAACTTTCTGGCGCGGCGCGACATATCCGATTCTGAGCCATCCATATTCAATGGAATACCGACGACAATGGCATCGGGTTTCCACTCCATGATCAGGGCTTCAACCTGGCTCCAGTCCGGGATTCCATCTTTTGCTTTTAACGATGGCAGGGCGGAGGCGGTTCGGGTAATCACCTGCCCGGCCGCAACACCAATGTTACGGGTTCCGAAGTCAAAACCCAGTACGGTACTTAATTTCTTATCGGTCATTGCTTTTTCAAAAGAAGCCTATGCATGGCCAACCTGATCAGAAATCAGGTTGATATTGACACCCAGTGTACTGGCAGCGGCACTCAGTCTCAGGTGGTAAGGAGTATCGAAAACAATGGATGGATGAGCCTCACAGGTCAGCCAGACATTCTCGGAAATTTCCTTTTCCAGCTGGCCTGAGCCCCAGCCTGCATATCCAAGAGCCACCAGTGCCTGCCTGGGACCTTTGCCTTTTGCCATGGCCACCAGTACATCGGTTGATGTAGCCAGTTGCAGCCCTGGGCATATCTGCAAGCTGGCATCCCAGCTGGATTCCCCTGAATTCAGCACAAAACCCCTCTCCTGGGATACCGGGCCTCCAGAGTATACTGCGTGCTGACTCACGCCTGACTGCTCATGGTGATCAATGCCAATCTGTCGGAATATCTCGCTCATCGGCAGAGTGCTTGGTCGATTCACCACAATACCCAGGGCACCTTCCGGGCTGTGCTCACAGATAATGGTCAGCGTTTCAGCAAAAGAAGGGTCGGCCATGCCGGGCATGGCAATAAGAAAGTGGCTTTTGAAATTCTGGAAAGGGACACTGCTCATAGCGGCAGTATCAGGGTAAAGGGCATTTATGGCAAGTCTTGATACCTATATATTCCCGCAATACAACAGGCCTTTACTGACTGAACAGTCGGTCTCCGGGCTCAAAGCGCCAGGTACGGATGATTTCGACGATATCATAGCTCTTGAGCGTGTCGTCGAATGGGGCAAAGGGGGAAGCCATTCTGACAATGCGCACCGCAGCATCGTCCAGAACCCGATAACCCGATGAGTCCAGTATCTCAACATTGGACAATGTGCCATCCCGGTTGATGGCAACCATCAAGCGCAGCTCGCCATAGAGCTTCTGCTTACGTGCCTTTTCCGGGTAGTTGATGTTGCCCACCTTCTCAACCTTCCGCCGCCAGGACTCTTTGTAAAATGCCCCGGCTTCCTGCAGGGTTGAGGCCGCGGTCAGCCTTTTGATACGAGGACGTTTGGCAAACTCCTGGCGCTGCTGATGGAACTGAGCTTCAAGGCTGGCAATTTCATTTTTCAGGTCAATGTGCTTGCGTGGCGTGTCTTTTTCAACGGCAATGGGTTCCTGCTTTTCACGGTCATCGGTTGCCGAAACTTGCTGCTGGCTCTTTGCCCTGGTGGTAATACGGGTCTGTTCTGTCACGGTTTGCTCTGGTTGAGCCGCGGTTTGTGACTGTGGCTGGACTTCCTTGATGGTGTCTTCCTGAAACTGTGCCTGCTGATCACTGGAGGGTAATGCTTTTTCATCCAGAGTACCGCTGCCCTGTTGATTGATCTGGGCCAGGTAGTCGGCTTCTTTGGGTTTCTCTTTGCTTTGATAGCTGGCCAGAGTCACTTCCAGGGTTGGCGGAGGGGCAGGCTTGTCATTAAAGCTAAACGTTACGCCCAGCACGATCAGAACGTGCAGAACCCCCGCCATAAAAAGGGTAAAACCCAGACGGTCTGCCGTCGATACTGCTGCTGATGAAATGGTCGCTGGCTGAGTCATAGCTTTCTGATTACTGCTTTCCCTGGTAAAGCCCGATGGCAGAGCCGTCCTGATTACTACAATATAAGCCCTTCTATCAAAGGGCTCCCGGGAGGCTGACCGACTTAAGACTATAGGCAAGATTCTGCTGGAAAAAAACAGTCTATAGAATAATCGTCTGGTCAGGGCCTGGCCTTGAGTTTTTCCTCGATCTTATCCATCAACTGACCGGCGATATTGAGTTTAAACTGGTTGTCCAGCTCACGGATACAGGTCGGTGAGGTAACATTGATTTCTGTGAGGTAGTCGCCAATAACATCCAGCCCGACAAAGATCAGGCCTTTCTTGCGAAGCTCTGGCCCTACCTGACGGGCAATCCACAGATCCCGCTCACTCAGGGGGCGTCCCTCACCGCTACCTCCTGCGGCCAGGTTGCCCCGGAGTTCCCCGGCAGCAGGAATGCGCGCCAGGCAGTACGGGACGGGTTCCCCATCGATCATCAGGATGCGCTTGTCACCGGATTTAATATCCGGGATAAACTTTTGAATCATGGCCTGACGCTGGCCCATTTCCGTCAGGGTTTCCAGGATCACGCTTAAGTTCGGATCATCTGGCTGGGTCCGGAAAATAGAACTGCCGCCCATGCCATCCAACGGCTTCAGCACCACTTCACCATGTTCGGCCGCAAACTCTTTCAGCAGCCTTGGACTGCGGGAAACCATCACCGGAGGCGTGCACTGTGGAAACAGTGTGGCAAACATTTTTTCGTTGCAGTCACGAATACTGCGGGGGTTATTCACAATCAGAGTACCTGCCGCCTGAGCCTGCTCCAGCAGGTAAGTGCTGTAAATGAACTCCATATCAAAGGGCGGGTCCTTGCGCATCAGGATGACATCCAGTGCATCCAGCGGCATCTCCCGGCGCTCATCCAGTACAAACCAGTTTTCAGGATCAGCATTGACGGTTAACGGCTTAACGCTGCCCATGGCAATACCTTCTTTCTGATAAAGGTCGGCCTGTTCCATGTAAAACAGCTGCCAGCCTTTCTGACTGGCCGCCAGCAGCATGGCAAGGGAGCTGTCTTTTTTGTAATTGATGGAGGCTATAGGATCCATCACAATGCCGAGTTTCAACGCTTTCACAATATATACCTTTTATACTATCCAGCAGGATTCAGGTTAACTTCTCTATTTCCAAACATCAGAACATAAAGACATTGCGTTTCAGTGTCTGCTGAGCGTTATTGCTATGAACTTTTTGGCGAGTTGTATGTCAGACAAGCAACGAAAAATAATCGAGTGGTACTGGCCGCTGATGGATTCACATATTGCTCAAAATATGCTGAACAGTCAATCACTGCGGCTGAGAGCTCCTTATTTACCGCATGAGCTAACCATTCTGCAAAATCTTATTATTGGTGATACAAAAATAAATAATATGGCCCACTTACCTTTTGACATCTTGCTATTTTACACGACATAGGATAATGCGTTGTTGATTCGTTTTATCGTATTAAAAGTGATGCAGATGTAATCAACATCATAAATTTACATTTTGAATCTATTACCAGAAGCCAGATCACTAAAGAAATATAAAAATCATTTTTATTGGTTGAGTACTAATGCTGTGTCGTTTTTATAAAAGACCAATGCCGGATCCATTGCTTTTATTCAACCATCAATAACCTGCCAATACTCTTTGTGCCGTGATAGTCTGGTAATAACGGACAACAATAAAACTAACAAAGCAGGGAGCATTTCATGAAACTTAACAAAATAGCCGTTGCGACCACAGCCGTCTTTCTCTCCGGAGCTGCTCAGGCGTTTGATGCCAAGACAATAGCTCAAGGTGGCGCTGGAGTGGCTGCCGGGGATTACACACAGCATATTCTCAACCCAGCGCATTTGGCGTCCTTTGATCAGGATGATGATCTTGGTGTGAATCTTGGTTTTGGCGTGCTTTTACAGGATAAAGATGATCTGGTCGACACAGCCGACAAAGCATCTGATGCCGTGAATGCACTTGGTGACCTGAATGGTGATTATCAGGCAAAGGCGCAACTGGCTCTGGACTCTTTAGATAACCTGGCCAATAAATACCTGAGCGTCGAAGCTGGAGGGAATGGATTTATTGCTATTCCGAACAGTGTTATGCCAGCAAGCCTGTATGTGAGCAGTGTGCTGAAAATGTCGGCAGGAGTTGGTGAGATTAGCACTGACGACAGGGATGATATACAAGATGCCATAACCAACGGTAATAGCAGTGCTGTAACGGTCGATGATCTGGAAACCCAGGTTGAAGCCAGCGCCGTAATGACTGTTGACGTTGGTATCGCTGTCGCCAATGAAGTAAGCACCGAATTGCCTGGCAAGTTGAATATTGGTGGAGTGCTCAAATACCAGCAAATAACATTGATCGACTACAGTGAGGCCGTTGCGGCATTCGATGATGATGCTCTGCTGGATACAGAGTCCAGTCACAGTAACTTCAATATCGACCTTGGAGCCGCCTATCAACTGAATAATATACTGTCTTTTGGTCTTACGGCGAAAAACCTGATTGGCAAAGCCTATAAGTCAAAATACTCAACCTCTGAGTATAAGGTAGAGCCTGAGTTAACGGCTGGTGTGGGTGTGGATTACGGTATCGCGTCCGTCATGGGTGACCTGCAGCTTACCTCGACCGGTGGCTACGGCGCTGTTCAGGAGAGTCGCTATGCAAGTCTGGGCATTACCCTGGACTTCTGGGAGCAAGCACGCCTCTCGGCTGGCTACCGGACTGACCTTGCAGATAATTCAGGGGATGTGCTGACAGCCGGTGTCGGCTTGTCGCCATTGGATTTGTTTGGCCTGAATGTGGCGGTTATGGTGGGCGAGGATAATACCTACGGCGGTGCGTTGCAATTCAGTGCAAAATTCTAAGCCAGGGCCGCAATTTACTATAACAACATGTGAAAGGATGAACCCGGGGAAATGCCACAGACGTACACGCTCGTGTAACTTCTGTGGCATTTTTGACAACTAATGAAATATATCAAGGCATAATTACAGCGGACGTTTGTATAAAACTACTCCTCCGTCGTTTAGGGGCAGGGCCGGTATTGTGGCGACCGGCGTCATTATCAGGCCCGGCGCGTTGCCTTTTGCGTCGTTTTGGCACCATTCGGTAAAAGACTCTCCCTTCATGGTCATCAGCCACCACCGCAAGCTCACGCTCATTAAGTATCTTAGCGCCGATACAGTCCGGTTGTTTGAGTATCTGTTCCAGCTCATATTGTCGCGGCGTACCAATGGCAGGCAAGATGCCCTTCTGTTGCAGTCGCCTGATCTCTGCCTTAAAAGCCCTGCCGGTAGCTGACGATAGCCATTTTGTTTCCAGGCTGGGCAGTTCCTCGGCAACGACAATAATCTTTTCCTTCAGGGTCATGGTGGGTAACCGAACTTGCCGCAGCTCCTGCTCATTGTGCAGCTTTCGGTAGGCACCGGCGAAGCCGATACCCGGGTCCCAGCAATCCGGTGCTCTAGTACTATCCTTGTGTCTGGAATGCTCCGCAAAGCAGGGCTGAACCCCGGCTTTTTGCGCGATAACGAGCCGCACCAGGTCATCCAGACTTTCGCGCAGGCACACATAAGGCTCGGGTGCCCGTTCAATCCGTAACCGTCGTTTATCGTTATCAACCGACAGGCCGTATTTACGTGAGAACGGGTTGACACCGGTGTGATGATGCCAGCCCCCGGTGATGCTGGCAAGATCAACCTTTTGCAATAATGGCTGATGCAGTAAATAACCATCAAGGCTGACATGGCCTGAGGAGCAAGCCACGAATAATGATTCATCCCGGCATTCCATTGTTTTCTCTTTCAATGTGGCAAAGTCGGTAATTTTTTTTTAAGCCAATATTTTATTTACATCAATAACACGTATAGTCAAGCCAAGGTTATGATAAAATGATGAAACCAGGGTGGCTGCTTCAGATTCACCATGGCATAAATATTCCGTATATTTTCTGGAGTTAATCCCGTTAGCATCTTCTACTGATGGCAGAGCATTGCCATCCGTTGCGGTATTAACCAGTTGAAAGTTTGCCTTAACAGGTAGAGACATAACAACACATACAATCTCGAATAATAATATTTTCTACTTATTGGAATTTGAAAAAGCAGATTAATTGGTTGATGCCTTGTCGGCAGGTTTGAGGCGGATGATAATTAGTTAAGTCAGAAAAGGCAATGAGTGGAGCTGTTTTAAAGGTGAACGTTAGTAATAAATTAGAATTTTAAATCATTCCAATTCCCAGATTTCATGAGGAAAGTAATGAATCTCCATACTATACTGTCTTTATTTGTGCATTTAAAGCCATCTGTACTTAGCACTCACTGATGTTTAATGGTTGTACAAAAGTAGAGGTGCTTCAATTATTTATCAGGATAAGTCACTAATATTTTCATTTGGTTGTACTTTTTGGTCCGGAATTGATTGGTCCAGAGCTGACTGATAATCAAATAACTCATTTGGTGGAATTGTTGTGGATATTCGAGCAAGCACATCCTCTCCGGCAGAGAATCATCAGGCCCCTGGTTCAGATAATAATTCTGCGAAGGTAAAAGGTTCAGACAATATATCAAGTCCTTCATATTTCTCAGGGAGAGACGTTGAAGTAACTGATCAAAAAAGACCGAGAGATTCCACATGCGATCTTCTACCACTCACTAAAATCGCTAAAGCAATGGCAGAAACTGACTTTTTGTCAGGAAAAATTGAGCCGTTACACGTTAAACAACATACGACAGTTTCTTTTCAATCCCCAATGTCATCTTCCGTTGTGTCAGGACAACCGTCACAAATCCCTGCCCGGAAAATGACCAGCCCTCACTCTTTATTGTTATCACCAAAGGAGTTGACCGATCAAATCAGGCTCAAGACCTATGAAGAGTTAAAGGCATGTAAAACCTTACCGGTATTTTATGTCGCCTACCCCAATAGAGCGGTCCGTTTAACTGAGTCAGCAAAACAACGTATGTATGACGATGGCCTCTCTATTGACGACGTGAAAAATGCTCTCCATCACACCACTGGTAAATCTGCGCTCAATCAAACACCTCACCTGAGTTTTGATCATCTTTATTACATCGCTAATCACAAGGTAATCGTTCATCTTATGAAATATGCCGAGGATAATATTTTTAAACCCACTGTATTTAAGCCAGGGATCGACGTGTTTGAATATTTCAATGAACCTAAACAACAATGGTTACCTGCCGAGGCAGAAAGGAGTATTGATTATCCTGAACCGTTAATCGACCCAAGATACATTCTGATGGAGGAAATTCAAAGTCATGAAGCAGGTGGATATACGGTTAAAACGGATGATGAAAAGTATTTAGCCGATAAAGTGGCCGAGTGCTTAACCGGAACTCTCGGCATTTTTTGGCATACCCTGCATAGCCCTGGGCCTGACAGCGAAAAAGTTGCCTTCCTTAGCGATTTGATCAATCCGGAAACGACGGCACCTTCCCGGGAGGATGATTTGGTCGAATGTAGAGGGGGGCAGAACACACGTCTTTCAGCAACTGAGTTCCTGACACGGATTCGTTACGCTCCCGGAGGTTCTGAATACCAGGCTCTATGTGATAAAAATCCCCACTATAAAGAAGGCACTATTTGATGTCAGGAGCATCGACCCGGGCCAGGGCCTCCCCCATCTTGATCGACAGGCCGGGTTGCCAGTTTTCCAGCCACTCAATCTGGTCTTTGCCAAAGAGCACAATCGCAGTGGACCCCAGTTTGAAGCGGCCCAGTTCATCACCACGGCTTAATTCAACCGACTGGCTCGCCTCACCATGGTAGTCTTTCGGGGAGAGGTAAATGGTGGCAAACTTTCCCCCCATAAATTCCTGCCCAAGCTCCAGATCACCACAGCAGTTCGACCAGACTTTAGTCATGGCCTTTGGCCTGAAATATTCTGCCGTTCTTGATATCCCCCATCTGACTGATGACACCATCGGCCGGGCTGACAATCATCTCCGGGTCTTCGGGTAAAGGACGGGCTCCCTCCTTTAATGACCGGGTAAAAAAGTCGTTGAAGTGACGGTACTCTTCAGCGCCTTCCCGTTTCGCTTCACTCATATTGACGTGGTAGCGATCGATAGCCCAGCGAATCAGGCCATTTGTGAACCATGGAATCTGGCATTCCACAAAACAGAATTGCAAAACAGAATTGGTGTCAGGTCTTTCTTTGTGCATTAAAGTAAGAAGTGTGGGGGCGGGTCTTTGTTTGTACATCAGTAGTTATGATAAACGACATTTGTTTTTCAAAAAGAAAAACCTGACCCCAGATTTCGTTCGCCTGCCTGACTGTGCCATGCCTGTATCGCCCACTCCCTGAAGCACTGACATGATCGTCGGTTGTTTATAATCATTACCGGATATCGTGTGTTTCCAACTTATACCAGCACCGCCTCTATCCATACCTGAATTCAGGATTTTAAAATTATTTCAATTACCAGATTTCATTTGGAAAGTAATGGAGCTCCATACTACACTATGATTTTTGATGCATTTGAAGCCATCTGCTCTTAGCATTTCCTGATATTTTCTGGCTGTCAAAAAGCAGAGGTGTTTTAATTTTTTGTCAGGATAAATTTCACATATTTACAATTGGTTGCGCTTTTTGGTCCAGAACTTACTAACAGTCAAACAACGTATTGGGTGGAATTGTTGTGGATATTCGAGCAAGCACATCCTCTCTGAAAGAGAGTCATCAGGCCCCTACTTCAGATAATAATCCTGCGGAGGTAAAAGGTTCAGAAGATATATCGTAACTATTCAGCACCCAGTAAAGGCATATTACTGTA
>NZ_PJPV01000132.1 GCF_002864045.1 Endozoicomonas acroporae | reverse complement strand
CCCTTACCGACTATCGCCACCCATCGTTCTGGGATATCGTCGCCAACTGCCTGGGCATCTTTATGTACTGGCTATTCATTCCTGCGCCTGGGAGTACACCTGAGCTATACCCCAGGTGGCCAGCAATATGGTTCAGGCCTTGATTGAATCAGGCAAAGAGTTTGTCCTGTTTATGGAAGGCCTGAACGATGCCCAGGACGGTAAGTAGTTAACCAAATGAAATCGTATTTTCTGACTAAGTGGACAGTCACTCTGCGGCGTTACAACTACGGTCACATAGCTACGGCTATGCTCCCTACGTTGTGCCTTGCATAGTAACTGCCCACTTAGCCAGAAAATACGATTCCATTTGGCCAACTACTTAAGGCGTTCAATATCCGGGTTCATCGGATAAAGTTCTCTCCGGTCCAGAATCTTGACTTTATCTCCGATGACTTTGCCAGTATTCCGCTGGAAATTGATGTTCTGGCAGATACGACCATCACCGGCTCTGGGCTAAGCACCTTCATGCAGATTGATCTTGCTGGATAAAGCAACCTTTTGCGTCCTGTCCATTTAGCCCCTGTTTCTGAATAAGAGCAGGGGCTTTTTTTTCGGTAAAGCTCTGTGGCTATCAAAGAATCAGCAATCCACTTGGTCTTGAAAGCGAAGGACTTGTTATCAAAGGACGTAAAAAAATCCTCTGCCTCCCTGGATGCCTTTAAGGAAGAGACGAAGAAGCTTAAGGATCAGCTGAAGGGACTCGAAAACCAGCAGAACCTGTTGGTCTCCTTCAAAAAACAAGCAAAAGCAACACAAGACGCTGGTCGTGCTTTTCGTGGCGCCGAAGAAAAGGTCGCCAAACTTGCCAAAGAGATCGGCAAAACAGGCAAGCCTACCAAGGCCATGCAGGCGGCGCTTGCCAAGGCTCGCAGAGAAGTAAAGAAGGCGAATACCGAATATGGTCGCCAGCGTGAGGCGTTGGCAAAGCTCCGGGGTTCCATGACCTCTGCTGGCTTGTCTACCAAGAACCTGAAAGACCAGCAGGCAAAGCTTGAGCGGCAGATCAAAGAGACCCGGAAAGCATTTAGCCGGGCTGATGAAAGTGCCAAGCGTACCGCCAGAACCCTCCGCAATAGCAATCTGAAAAAGACTGCCAGGGATGCCGATGCGGCAAGCACATCCATTGGTCGGCTTACCCGGCGTTTTATTGGGCTGGCAGCGGCTGGGGCTGGTCTCTATGCCATAAAGCGAGCCATTGAGGGCGTACTCACGACAGGTGACCAGTTTGAACGCCTGGGCGTTCAGATGGAGGCGATTAGCGGATCGTCTGGTGAAGCTGAAAAGGCGATGCAATGGATTAAGGATTTTACTCGGAATACACCATTCCAGCTGGAAGAAGTCTCTGAAGCTTTTGTTCGGTTAAAGGCATTTGGTCTTGATCCTACCGATGGCTCCATGCAAGCCATTATTGACCAGGCATCAAAGCTCGGCGGAGGAATGGAGCGGCTGAATGGTATTCCCCTTGGATTGGGTAAAGCATGGGCAAAACAAAAGCTTCAGGGCGAAGAAATATTGATGCTGCTGGAGCGGGGCGTTCCCGTTTGGGATCTGCTGGAAAAGGTGACCGGCAAGAATGTGCAGGAGCTGCAAAAACTCTCCTCCGCAGGAAAACTTGGCCGGGATGCCATCAAAGGGCTTATTCAAGAAATAGGTAAAAGCTCAGAAGGAGCTGCAGCAAAGAACATGAGTCTGCTGTCTGGTTATGTCAGTAACCTGAAGGACAGCTGGCAGCAGTTTCAGGATGAGGTCGCCAAGAGCGGTGCCCTGAAATACGCAAAAGAAACCCTGGCAGGAATCGCTGCTCAAATTGAACGGATGAGTAAGAATGGCCAGCTGTCTGAATTGGCTAAAAAGGTCAGCGAATCCTTTTCTCTATGGGGGAGGCAATCAAGCATGCCTTCTCCGGGGTAACGATTGATAGCTTTGTTGCCAAAATACAAACAGGCTTTTCAGGCATTACAGAATCGATGGCGGCTCTGCGGACTGCTTTTGATTTCACCAGCTCCACAGTAAAGTTTTTCTTCAACACATTCACTGGTGTTGTTAAGGGCTTTGCCACCGCTTATACCGGGATGATGTACGGCATTGTTCGAGTATGGCAGGAAACGGCTGATGCCTTGGGCTTTGATGGCATTGCCGAAAAGCTGAAAGGGACAACCGATTTTCTCGGCGGTTTGACTAAGGAGTTTGCCAGGCAGACGGTTGCGGATGCTAAAGACGCTACCGATGCCTTGTCCGGGGTATACGATAGCTTTGCCGAAGTCAGCGAGGCTGGGGTAAAGAAGGCCAACGATACGGTCAAGACCATGACCAAGAGCAATAAGCTGCTCTGGCAAAATTACGCGGATGAATTGGTTGAAGGTCAGAAGAAAGTTGAGGAGGCGAGCGCAGAGACAGCCGAGGCGGTTAAAGCGAATTTTAAAGATGCAGCGGATGCTATAAGTCAGGTTAACACTACCGAAACCCGCACCGAATTAGCCAGCCTCGGTGTGGCGCTGGCTGAAGCCTTTTCTCAGGGAACCTTATCCGCTGAGGAATATTACCAGGCCACCGAAGCCAGCCGGGAGAAATTGGCTGACCTGAAGGCCGAGGCTAAAGACACCAGGGATGCCATAAAAGACACCGGAGATACGGCAGAGAAAGCCGGGAAGCAGCAGGCCGAAGCCCTTGAAAATGCCACTTCGATTGCCGGGGTTATGGCTGGCCACTATAACGGCATTACCGCAGAACTTCAGGGAATGAGCAGTGCCGCTCATGATACTTTTGTCACCATGCAAAAAGGCGTTGGTGGCATCAATACTAATGAAACCATAGGTAGCATTGAAGAACTAAAAAATGAGCTGAAAGAAACCAATCAGGAAATCAGTGACCTTCGTCATTCAGCACTGACTACCTTTGACCCCACCGGCATAAGTCGCTGGATGAACGAAACCGCAGCCGATGCCGCTCACGTAAAAGCGAAATTTCTGGAACAGAAAATTGCACTGGAAGAACTTTTTGAAAGCTATGAACAGGGCAACCTGACTTCCAGAACTTTTGTACGGCAAGCCGAGAAAGCCGCTGAATCAATGGATCTGCTAAATGAGCAAGATTTGGCAAAGCTGAATAATGCCATTGTCTCGGCACAGCAGAATATGGCCAATCTTGGCGAGAGTTCCCGTAATACCCTGGAAGGTCTACAGAATGAACTGGATCAGTTAAAGGGCAAGCAGGACGAAGTGGAGCGATGGAACTATGAAGCCCAGAAACGTGAATTAAAAGCGGAATTGGAAGAAGCCAAAGAGAAAGGGGATAGTACCGCTATCCAGAACCCTGTGGAGCAAAGCACAGAGCGCAGCCTGACCGGGGCTTTATTGGTACAGGAAGGCCAGTTAGTTCATGGCCGTTCTATTGTTCTTTCTGGCAATGGCGAGGCCGGTTGGGTTTCCCGGCTGACGGTCAAGAGCCTCTTTGCTCTCTCCAAAGCGGCCAATAAAACGATGACTCTAACGCTCCCGGATAACCGGCAGTTTTCCGTTATCTTTGCCGTGAAAGAAAATTGCCACGGAGGCACAGAGACACGGAGAACAGAAAAACGCTTTTCCTCTGTGTCTCCGTGACTCTGTGGCTAAAGCTTTCATGACAGAAGGTGACAAACCATCGTCATGAACATTTGATCGTTCCAATGGGGCTCCGATTGAGGCACAACAGCTTATGCCGTTTGCCTACCCGGACGATAGCGACCAATACCTTCTTACCCTTCGATTGCTGACCGTTCACTAAGGCTGGGAGGGGGCGATCGGGACTGTAAATATTCCTTCAGCTTGACGACTGAAAAGCGGGGACAGTACCTTCTGAATTTTTACTGGAACTCTGGGTCGTTTCAGTTAAATTAGAAGTCAGTGGTAAATCACCGGAGTTTTTAGCTGAATTGACTGACTGACGATACTGTTTTTTGCGCTCTCTTTCGCGCTCGGCGTGAGCGGGATCTTTGCGAAGCTCCCTTCTGCGCTCCCTTCTGCGCTCCCTTTCGCGCTCGGCATAAGCGGGATCTTTGCGAAGCACCCTTTGGCGCACCCTTTGGCACTCCCTTTTGCGCTTCCTTTCGCGCTCGGCGTAAGCGGGATCTGTCTGGTAGCGCACCCTTTGGCGCTCCCTTTCGCGCTCGGCGTAAGCGGGATCTTTGCGACGCTCTCTGTGGTGCTCCCTTTGGCGCTTCCTTTCGCGCTCGGCGTAAGCGGGATCTGTCTGGTAGCGCTCCCTTTTGCACTCCCTTTTGCGCTCCCTTTGGCGCTCGGCAAGTGAAGAACTGCTATCAACATTAACTTTTTCCTGGGTTGTTTGGTTATCACTTGTAGCTTGATGCATGCATAACGGATTAACGACAGCAACTGGCCGTAAATCTTGTGAACTATGAATTCCAGCAGGAAGAATAGTTAACTGTAAACCTGAGCTTGTATGAGTCGCTGTTGTTTGCTCTCTAATTTCAAGCCCGTCCCACGGTATTAGCTGCTGAAAGGGAGTACCTGGTGTTAGTAATAATGCATCATTAACGGGTTCATAATCAGGCTGGTAAGGAACATATTGATCAAGAATGGATTGTGGTATCTCTTGAATACCTGTTTCAGAAGCGTTTTCTGAATCGAAGTTTGTTAGAGATTCAATGTGATATTTAATCAATGAGTTAGAATGATCAGCTTCATTTTGATATGTATCTGGTCCGCTATTGTAGATAGAAATGGGGTTCAGCACTTGAACTGGTATGCCTTGATAAACAGGGTGCTGTTCGGTGGTACCAAATTGCTGTTCTTGATCTACTAAACCTGATGCAGTGGAACAAAGATAAGAAAAACAAGCATCGAATGAAGGAAGTCGATTGATTTGATCCATTGAATTATTGAACTATCGAATTACAGATTAAGACCACGCTTTCTTATAAAAGTTCCTCCCTTTCGCCAAGCATTCACCATTTATTTATGTCAACCAAGCATAAGGAATTGTTATGGCTATCAGAATGTTTCTGTCTTGTTATTCAACACCGACAGTCAAACCGATGAGCGCCTTGATGCCAGAGACCGGATTGAGAGCTATGTGGTTCCCGGCATTAAGGCATCATGGGAGCTTGTGGGCGATCAGCTGGAAGGACAGCGAGCCGTTGTCGGCTATCAGCGGGAGGAATGGGCGGTTCCAGAAATTGGCGAGGTCTATAAGCTGGTTACACCGAATGAATTAATTAGCCAGTTTATCCGGATTACTTCGGTCAGCCATTCCATTGAAACCTTCACCTAAGTAGTTGGCCAAATGGAATCGTATATTTCTGGCTAAGTGGGCAGTTACTATGCAAGGCACAACGCAGGGAGCATAGCCGTAGCTATGTGACCGGAGTTGTAACGCCGCAGAGTGACTGTCCACTTAGTCAGAAAATATGATTTCATTTGGTTAACTACTTATAACAATGGGCGGGAGTATGTGGATTTTACCCGGCGCAAGGTGGAAATGGAGATCAGTGCTCCCTTGGTAACGACCTTTGTCGGAGCGCCACCAGTGCCGGGGGAGCCGTAAGAAGAAACCACCTTTATCCAAGAAACGCAGATAGCCGATACCAGCCGTTACTATGGCATCCAGTCTATGAGCGCCAACATTACCGCAGGCGACCTGACGGTAAAGGCTGAGAGCGTTTATGCGCCTCTGGTGCCGAGTGCCAAGGTCGAAAGCCCATTACTGGATCAATATGGCGGCTATACCGGCAAGACCATGGTGGCGACTTCGGCCAGTAACCGATCAGTCAGCTGTCGCTTTGTTCATATCACTGGCACCCAGAGCCGCACCTATCTCTGCAGCGGGGTGTTTTGCCGGGAACCCTTACCCTATCGGTGGATGGCGGCACCTTTGAAGATAACGGTACAGGCAATCTAATCCATAAAAGCGGCACCAATAATTACAGCAAGCTGACCGTGGATTATGACCTTGGGGAAGTAAACGTCTGGCGAGTAAGCGGGGTTATTTCGGCCTCCGGTAATGCGACTTATCAGCCAGCGGTGGGAATTACGGGCTCAGCGATCAGTGGTGCTATCCCCATCACTAACCAGAACCGGGGCTTCAACTACACCCTGAACATGGCCGAGGCCAAGCCAAGGCCGGGGACGCTGGTGGTCAGCTATATTGCCCTCGGCAAATGGCAGGATATCCGGGATTCCGGCAATGGTCAGATGATTGGTTCTGGAACTGGCACCATCCTATTTGCAACCGGCTCCGCAGCAATCACGCTCGATGCTCTACCCGATCCAGACAGTGCCATTGTTCTCAGCTATCAAGAATCAAGACCCGACCCCGGTTTCCTGACCCCGGTTTCCTTTGGGTCATTTTGGGGGGCAGTGGCTAAAAAGGAAGCTCAGGTCAGTTTTAGTCATAGCGACAGCCTGAAAAAAGAGGCGACAGCTGGCGAGTGTTGGCAGCGTGCTGTTAACATAGACGGTCATAAGTCGCAGCGATGGGATCAGACCATTCAGGCAAAGGATGAGAAAGATCGTATTCTCTGGAACCGACCTTTTGTAAGAGACAGCAACCAGATCAGCAGTTTCCGTCGAGTGGATGAGTTCAGTCCTGCTCATCAGATAGAGAAGCTTGGCTACCTGATACCGAGCCTCCTTAACTTCCGCTTTGCTGGCATTCCCTATTCGCCCGAAACCGCGCCTGTTGTTTATTTCCGAATGGGTCGATTAGCTGATGCCAAGGTTATTCAGCCAAGGGATAGCAAGCGGCGCTTTGCCTTTCAGAGCAACCGAGCCGAGGATCAGCCGGTTGTCCTGCCATGGGGCTTCGGCCAGAAAGCCAGGGATGAAACGGTAACCGGCAACTATGGCGGTGAGACAGACCCGGAGGTCATTGAAAAGCCGGAGCCGGAACAGCCAGAGATCAGGGAGAGTTATCAGCTAATGAATATTATTACCACTGTCGTTTTGCCTGCCCGGACACCGCTGGAATTGCCCTCGATGGAAATTAGCCTGGATATTGATAGCTTCTCATGGAGCTTTACCGGGCAGCTGTGGGGTGCTTCCAATATCGCCCTGGTGGAACCGGACGAGAACGGTCCGAAGCAGATCGAGGTGGATATCAATGGCTGGAAATGGATCTTTATTATCGAGCGTTACAGCACTGACCGGCGTTTCGGGGATGAGCGTTACACCCTCTATGGCAGCAGCCGCACCCAACTACTCGCAGCCCCTTATGCGCCAAAACGAAGCAAGAGCAACAGCACCAACCTCAATGCCAAACAGGCTATCATCGAAGAGCTGGCCCCTTTCTTTGAAGAGAGCGGCTTTACAGCGATCTATCCTGACCTGAACGACTACAGCACACCGGATTGGATTATGTCCGGAGGCTCATTCAGCTATCAGAACCAGACCGCCATGCAGGTAGTGGCCAAGGTCGCTACTACTGCCGGATCAGTGATTATCCCAGGCCGTGATAATGACCAGGTGAGCATTCAACCCCGATACCCGGCCAGCCCGTGGCACTGGAACACGGCCACAATGGATAAGATCGTTCCGGTCAGTATGGTCATTAGCTTGAGCGCCAACTGGCGACCAGAGCAGGCTTACAATGCGTTCTATGTTTCCGGGACCAATGCTGGCGTTGCGGTCAATGTCAAAAGAACGGGAACCAATGGGGACAACCCGGCTCCCGATATTCTGGAAGACTGGCTCACCGAAACCCAGGTCAATACCGAGCGAGGCCGGAATGAGCTGGCCAAGGGTGGCAACCAGAGCATTACCACCATCGAGCTGCCATTGACCGACACCAACACAGTACCCGGGTTAATTGAGCCGGGAATGCTTGTCGAGGTTCAGGATATAACCGGAGACTGGAAAGCCCTTTGTCTGGCGAACAGTATCAGTGCCAGTGGCTTGGGAACCGTTATTCAATCGGTTGACTTGGAACGTCACTATGGAGGTTGAGAAATGGCTACCACGAATATCTGGCAGCAATTCAAGGCATTAATACCTGAAGGAGTGAGAGTTATTGCTACCATTACCGCAAATAATAACAATGGTACAAGTCAGGCCAAGCTTCGGGGTGCTTCGGTCATTACTGTTAAGGGGGAGTCTGTGAGCGTTGGAGAGAAGGTGTTTATTCAGAACGGGGAGGTAAAAGGAACTGGGCCAAATTTGGCGCAGTACGAAGCGGAAGTGTAAGACGATCAGATCAAGAATCAAGACCCGACCCCGGTTCGCGCGACCCCGGTTCGCGCGGTTCGCGAGTCGTCGCCACCATTACCGCCAATAACGCCAATGGCACCAGTCAGGCAAAGCTTCGGGATGGTTCGGTTATTACGGTTAAGGGGGAGTCTGTGATCGTTGGAGAGAAGGTGTTTATTGAGAACGGGGAGGTAAAGGGAGCTGCGCCGAATCTGGCGCAGTACGATGTGGAAGTTTAAGACAAGACAATTCTAATCAAGAAACAGCCATAACCAGGGCGACTTTTCCATTTCTTGTAGCATTATCTTCTGCCTCTGGATCGGGCTTCTTGCTGACCGTAAAGGTAAATCTTTGCCCTACTTTGAAGCGGTCGTCTCTTTGCTCCTTAGTTACATTGGTTTTGCAGAAATAATAATCATGCCCATCATCCCCTTCAATAAAACCGAAGTTTCCACACCACCTTTTCATGGTTCCATTTAATGTATTTTCAGTGACTATCTCTGCCTTTTGAGCAAGCGTGATAAAGCACCTGTCACTGGTTTCTTCAGTAATGGATATAATCTCAGGATGATTCTTAACCAGTTTCTTTAAACTGGCAAAGCCATAACTCCTGGGATCAAAGGCAGGGTCAAAGTCTTTTAATGATTTACCTAAATCACCAAGGTAAATTTGTTCATCGTTGGATGAGAAGCTGTTGTATGCCTTGACGAGAAGTTCTTCCAGCGGCATATCAGACTTTGTGTTTTCAAAATCATTCTCATTATTTGCGTCTGGAAGATTATCGTAATAAACATAGCTGTGGCATGCAGCAATTAAGTTTTTAGCGGGTGGCTCTCTGCGCCCAACACCCAGAACATACTTGCCCATTTCTCTGATTCGCTGAGCCAGAAACTGAAAGCCATTGTCAGACGAAGCAATACAGACGGCGTTAATTTCAGGTGTTTTGGTTAGAATTTCCACCGCATCCATGATCAACGCATGGTCTGCAGCATCCTTACCATAGTCAAACTGTTGAATAGGTCTTGCCCCGTTAAGGTGTAAAATCTCCTTCCATGAAGATCGTGCAGGGTTCGTCCAGTCTGCATAGACTCTCTTCACTGCAATACTTCCCAGCCTTTGTACTTCCTTTAAAATCCCGGAAAACTGTTTAGGGCTGCAATTTTCTCCATCAATCAGAACCGCAAAATTTTTTTGATTGATCACTTACTCTTCCTTAAAGTCGATTGACGGTCACTGTCTGCGCTGCCGGGCATGAATGACGCCAAAGGTTAGCGTTGTAAGTATAAGGTAGGGGTAAGTACATCGAAATCAAGGGGGAGGCGGCTACTGTCGGTTAGCTTTTTTTGATCCTGGTCAAACCGAACACGTTTTCAGTACTTCGCAGAATGCGGTTCAGCGGCTTAAATGTCTGCTGAACATTCAGGCGGTTTGCCCTCTCATCAAACCGGTAAATCTGCCGGAAAAGTCCTTCCAGTTCTTTTATCTCCTGATCGGAGATATTGTCCCACACCTCAAAGTATGAGAAGTGCGTCCACTCGCCATCTCGGTTCCGCTTGTGGCTGAACAAGCGCTTGCGAAGCTTCCCTTCGCTGGACATGCCTACATAAACTACATTGTAGTGCTTCCCCTGCTTACGATAGAGGGCATAAATACCCCGTAGGTCTTTGGGGACAGGCTGCATACTGGTTTTACTCTCATCCAGATCTGTAATGGGGCGATATTCCAAAGCAGACTTAATCAGGCGCATCAGGCTTTTCAAAATTTGCTCATCCTTTGTGAGCCTTGGTTTTTATTGGTAGCGGAAGATTAGATAAAATCTTGATGGGTGAGCTTATGATGCCATGATGGGAGCTGCGCCGAATCTGGCGCAGTATGAAGTGGAAGTGTAAGACGATCAGATGAGATCAAGAATCAAGACCCGACCCCGGTTTCAGACCCCGGTTTCACGTACGACCCCGGTTTCACGTAAGACGATCAGATGAGATCAAGAATCAAGACCCGACCCCGGTTTCACGACCCCGGTTTCAAAGCAAAGAATCAAGACCCGACCCCGGTTTCAAAATTATTTTGAAGTATTTTTAAATAATGTATTAATCAAAACTATCAGTGTTGGCGATTATATAACTAACCCAGACCGGACTTTTAAGCTTTTTTCACAAAAAGGTCTCACATCTGAATATGGTTATTCGACACCGGGCAATGATATTGCATTAGGTTGTGTTGCTGTTTGGAGCAGAGCGTTAACGGATGATGAAATCAACAATTTGCATCAGGCAAGTACTGCCGGGATAGATGTGCCTGATGCCGGTGGTGGTGGAGGCATCCAGATTCCGGGGAGTGGTAATACAACAACTGTTAGCGGGAATATCAAAGAGAATGATCTACCCGTCAGTCGTCGGGTGTTTGCTGTCAGCCAAGAAGCTCTGCCCATCGGGGGATCAAATGATACCAGTCAAGCCGTATTGGGATCAGCAATCAGTGATCCTGATAGCGGTAATTACAGTATTGATACATCCCCTTATGAGGGAGCAGTGCTTGTCGTTGCTGAGGATGACTTTGGTAGCGAATGGCAACCTGATACCGATTATCAGGTCAACGATGTTATCAGGCCGCTAAATTTCCAAGGATACGTTTACTATTGCACTGTTGCTGGAGTGAGCAATAGCACTCAACTGGTGTGGTGGATTGATACCGATAACGTCCAAAGTGTAGGCACTGCAAAGTTCAAGGCAAAGCCATTCAGTCGACCACTAGCCCATGGGCCAGTTAATCCTACTATTATCCCAAATCAATAATTTATGGCTTATGTAATTACAGCTCCGGTTGATTTTGCTTTCGGTCTTGATGCATATAAGCCGGGTGCTGACTTTGGCTTTTATCCGACAGCCAGATATGCCTTTGTTCCGCCACCTTCCGTTATCCGGTTTTATCAGGGTAACTGGAAAATAGCCGTTGGCCGACAGCAGCAAAGAGAGGCGGTTTATTCCACCAGTCGGCCTGTCAGCTCTTCCCGACGGCAAAGTAGTCAGCAGGCAAAGCCTCTGGAAGCCTCACCTTTTGGGCTATTTTGGGGTGCAGTAGCTAAAAAGGAAGCTCAGGTCAGTTTTAGTCATAGCGACAGCCTGAAAAAAGAGGCGACAGCAGACGGGCGTTGGCAGCAGGCTGTTAACATAGATGGTCATAAGTCGCAGCGATGGGATCAGTCCATTCAGGCAAAGGATGAGAAAGATCGTATTCTCTGGAACCGACCTGTTGTAAGAGACAGCAACCAGATCAGCAGCTTCCGGCGAGTGGATGAGTTCAGTCCTGCTTATCAGGTAGAGAAGCTTGGCTACCTGATACCAAGCCTCCTTAACTTCCGTTTTGCTGGCATTCCCTATTCGCCCGAAACCACCCCTGCTGTTTATTTCCGAATGGGGCGATCAGTTGATGCCAAGGTTATTCAGCCAAGGGATAGCAAGCGGCGCTTTGCCTTCCAGAAAAACAGAGCCGAGGATCAGCCGGTTATTATACCGTGGGGCTTTGGCCAGAAAGCCAAGGATGAGAGCGTTACCGGCAACTATGGCGGCGAGACAGATCCGGTCGTTGTGGAAAAGCCGGAGCCGGAACAGCCAGAGATCAGGGAGAGTTATCTGCTTATGAACATCATCACCGCCGTGGTATTGCCTGCCCGGACACCGCTGGAACTGCCCTCAATGGAGATTAGCTTGGATATTGATAGCTTCTCATGGAGCTTTACCGGGCAGTTGTGGGGCACTTCCAATATCGCACTGGTGGAACCGGACGAGAACGGTCCAAAGCAAATTGAGGTGGATATCAATGGCTGGAAGTGGATCTTCATTATCGAGCGTTACAACAATACGGATAGACGCTTCGGGGCTGAACGTTACACCCTCTATGGCAGCAGCCGCACCCAACTACTCGCAGCGCCTTATGCGCCACAACGAAGCAAGAGCAACAGCACCAACCTCAATGCCAAACAGGCTATCATCGAAGAACTGGCCTACGGCGATCTATCCTGACCTGAACGACTACAGCACACCGGATTGGATTATGCCCGGAGGCTCATTCAGCTATCAGAACCAGACCGCCATGCAGGTGGTAGCCAAGATAGCCACAACGGCAGGATCGGTAGTCATCCCAAGCCGAAATAATGACCAGGTGAGCATTCAACCCCGATACCCTGCCAGCCCTTGGCACTGGAACACAGCCATGATGGACAAGATTGTGCCTGCCAGTATGGTCATCAGTTTAAGCGCCAACTGGCGACCGGAACAGGCTTACAATGCAGTCTATGTATCCGGGACGAATGCAGGCGTGGCGGTCAACGTCAAACGAACCGGCTCCAATGGCGATAACCCGGCTCCCGATATTCTGGAAGACTGGCTCACGGAAACGCAGGTCAATACCGAGCGAGGCCGGAATGAGCTGGCCAAGGGTGGCAACCAGAGCATTACTACCATTGAACTACCATTGACCGACACCAATACCGCTCCCGGACTAATTGAGCCGGGGATGCTGGTCGAGGTTCAGGATATAACGGGAGACTGGCAAGCCCTTTGTTTGGCGACCAGTATCAGTGCAAGCGGTGTGGGGACAGTTATTCAAAGCATTGAATTAGAGAGGCACTACTAATGGCAACCACTAACATCTGGCAACAGTTCAAGGCGCTCATTCCAGAAGGGGGGCGGATCGTGGCTACCATTACCGCCAATAACGGCAATGGCACCAGTCAGGCAATGCTACGGGATGGTTCGGTTATTACGGTCAAAGGAGAGTCTGTGAGCGTTGGCGAGAAGGTGTTTATTCAGAACGGGGAGGTAAAGGGAGCTGCGCCGAATCTGGCGCAGTACGAAGTGGAGGTCTAAAGAGGAGATATGCTAAGCGATTCAGCTCTTGGCAAATTTCTTAATAACCGTTTCATTACTGGCATCAGCAATATCACCGAAATCTTTCAGCCGGTTTTTAACGATTATCCAGGCCTTCTGGGCATCACCTTTATGAGCAGGTTTTTCTACCGGAATCAGAATATCGTCCGGAAGTTCGTTGAGTTCCTGCAGGATGCTCAGTTTACCGATCCACAGATTACCGTGCTCAATAATTTTTTCCGGCTCATCACGGTCAAAATGTAAAGGCTGAATCGCCCTTAGCCGTTGATCTTCAGTCTTTTGTACCAGTGGCATATTAACCGGGAACAAAGTGCCTATCTTCTCTTTCTTGAATTGATGCCGAAGATTCAGGCTGCGAACCAGCAGACCCACCCGACTTTGTAGTTCATGTTCATAATTCTTTTTCTGAGCAAAGTCATGAAGTACAAAACGACCAAACAGCTCATTGGCTATTGCCAAAGGCTTTTGAGTCATTTTTATCCGTTCCTTGCTGAACCGGAGAATAGCTTCAAGAGGGCGAACAATAAGCTCAAAGGCTTGTAGAGCCGTAACCTGCCCATTGCTGACGGCTTTTTCAAGATACAGCAGCTCTTCATTCAGGTGTTTGATGGCCTGGGTATAAACCCGGTGGTTAAGATGCTTGAAGAACTTGGTCAATCGACTGTACCGAGACAGTTCCAGCTGAAACAACAGGCGATTTTGTGCAGGCACTACCGCAATCACCCCGACATTGGCAAACTCGCCAGTTTCCGGGTAGGGCATGAACTGCACAATGGCATAACGGCAAGCGTATTTAGTCATGTCATGCTCCAGAATTGATCGGTGGTATATTGGTTTAGTATGGCAAACAGGGAGTCAGAGTCTAGCTCGAACTCCCTGGTTTCCTCAAGATCCCGCCAGGGCCATTCATTCTTGGCCGTTTCAGCCCACACATGGAAGTCAGACAGTGCTGCTTCCATCCTTTCCTTATATTCGGCAATAGTGGCCAGATCGGTGCAAATGCGCTTACGTGCCGAAGCGAAGATGTGATGTTGGAAAAAAGATTCTGTTGTGAAATCAGGATCAAAAGCAAGATTATGATCTATAACCACTAGTTCATCCAGATGCGGAACCCACAGTAAATTGGGGTTGCCTTTGGTTCGGTCCTCATTCCTTATCCAGCGATCAAATATCAGAACATCATTCTGTAGTTGTTCCGGCACGGATACCGCCATGGTGGCAGGTTCCAGCCATTGTGTCTGTTTGACTTCACGGGAAGCAAAACAGGTGCCGTGGCCAATCTTCCGTTGCCAGTCCCCGGGAAAAGCCTCATACAGGGTGATACAGACCTCTGCCAAGGCAAAGTCCGCAATAGGCAGCCCAAACGCCTTGGCCAGATTGGCGCAAATCCACTCTTTTGCCAGATCCGGTCTGCCCACCCCGAGACCTTTCAGAAAGTAGCTCTCTCCATTATCCCCAATACAGCGGAAGACACCTCCGCTGTATCCCTGGATCGACTCTTCAACTATCTCATCTATATGGATGCGCTGCGTCAAATCCTCAGCTCCTTTGTTGTTTTGTGGGCACAGTGCAGTTGTCCACTGGTCAATCTCCAGGGATTTCAGATGTTCGCGATTCATTGTGGTGGAAGCCGAACCTGTTCAAAAAGAGCAGACCCGATTTGCCGGTATTGTAATTGCTTAAACCAAATCTATACCTGTCCACCCACCCCTTTAAACTTCTCAATAAACGCCGCAATTTTCTGAAACACACTCTGCTTCTTGGTCAGATACTGCGGATTCAACGGACTCATTTTCGGCAAAATGGCATTAAGCTCAGTACCATTTTCGCTGGCAAACTCCCGTTTCAGTGAGGTAGCAATATACCGTTTGGCGGCATCACTGTTCAGGCTTTCCGTTTCAATGAGCTCATCAGCCTCACGCTGTTGTTCCTTCTGGGCATACGTGAAAAAAGCATCAATCACACTGGCTTTATCACCAATCTCATCAAGATCAGTCTGATTGATAAAATCCACCACCAGGCCTTCTTTGGCACGGTTGCCAAGGCTGGCACGAATAACACGGCGCACTTCATCCACCAGATCAGCCTTGCTTTTGGTTTTCTTGTTGTGCTCAAAGATCAGCTCCAGGATGTAATCCAGATTGATCTCCTGGGATTTCAGCAGGTCCACCTCAAAGACCACATCATCCCAATCAATGGTGGATTTAACCTTGTCATCCGACGATTTCTGCCGACGCTGCCAATCACGAATATCGTTATAAGTAGAGCGGTAATCCTGAATCTTGCGTTCGGCGGGCAGGCGAATGGTCTGCATCTGTGCCAGTTGTTCATCATCCAGATAATGCTCGGCCTTAAACGCTTCAACAGCTGCCGGGTCGCTCATATCCAAGTCTTGCAACGCTTTCAGGCTGGCAAATTCATCGTAGTTTTGCAGCACGTTTTCGACGCGCAAATATTCACCAAAGAGTTTGGCAAAGGCTTTTTTATCAGACTCTTTTTCAATGGCGGCAGGATCAGGAAAGCGTTGCTCCAATTCCTGCACCACATCCATAAAGCCCCGTCTGGCTTCGCCGGTGACCAGATCAGTAAAGCCTTCCATGTACTCCTTGTAGCTTTTTTCCAGCACCACGTTTTTGGTGTTTTTATCACCAAACAGGGTGATGGCGTCTACCGTCGCCTGTTCCAGATCCCGGAAGGTGACAATATTGCCAAAGGTCTTGGTGGCGTCATAAATGCGGTTGGTGCGGGAATAGGCCTGCATTAACCCGTGGAAACGCAGGTTTTTATCCACGAACAGGGATTCAGGGTAGGCGCATCAAAGCCGGTAAGGAACATCCCCACCACAATCAACAAATCAATGTCTTTGGCTTTAACCCGCTTGGCCAGATCACGGTAGTAACTCTGGAACCCTTTGCTATCCACACTGTAATTGCTTTTAAAGAATGCGTTATAGTCGGCAATGGCTGAACTTAAAAACTCTTTAGCACTGCTATTCATAGCCGAGACATCAAAGCTCTCATCCAGAATATCCCCGACCGCATCCTGCTCCTCATTGGCCGCAAAAGAGAATATGGTGGCGATTTTCAGGGGCTTTTCGCTATCAGCCTGCAACTGGTTCAGCGACTCATAATAGAGCTTGGCGGCATCCACACTGCTCACCGCGAACATGGCATTAAAGCCATTGGCACTGGCTTGCAGACGATGGGTTTTCTGACGGAAGTTATTCAGAATGTATTGGGAAACTTCACGAATACGCTCCGGATGCAGCAGGGCTTGCTCGTTTTCTGCGGCGTTGAGCTTCTTCTCGTCCTGCTCACTTTCGATGGCCTTAAATTTCGGGCGAACATCGTTGTAGTCCACTTTGAATTTGAGCACCTTCTCATCACGGATGGCATCAGTAATCACATAGGAATGCAGCTCACGGCCAAACACGCTGGCGGTAGTTTCCGCACCTAAAGCGTTCTGCGGGAAAATGGGCGTACCCGTAAAACCGAACTGATAGAACCGTTTGAACTTCTTCTTCAGGTTTTTCTGGGCTTCACCAAACTGGCTACGGTGACACTCATCGAAAATAAACACCACCTGACGGTTGTAAATGGCAAGGTCGCCCTCGCTTTTCATCAGATTGTTGAGCTTCTGGATGGTAGTGACGATGATCTTGTTGTCGTCTTTATCCAGATTTTTCTTCAGGCCAGCGGTACTGTCAGAACCATTCACACTGTCTGGTGAAAAACGTTGGTATTCCTTCATGGTCTGGTAATCGAGATCTTTTCGGTCGACCACAAAAAATACCTTGTCGATAAAATCCAGCTCAGTAGCCAAACGTGCCGCTTTGAAACTGGTTAAGGTTTTACCGGAGCCAGTGGTATGCCAGATAAAACCGCCACTCTCCGGTTTGCTCCAGTGTTTAGCCTCATAGGAACTTTTTATCTTCCATAAAATACGTTCGGTGGCGGCAATCTGGTAAGGGCGCATGACCAGTAAGGTATCGCTGACGTCAAACACCGAGTAATGCAGCAACACATTAAGCAGGGTGCTTTTCTGGAAAAAGGTGGCGGTAAAGTCCTGTAAATCTTTGATCAGGCTGTTATCCGCCTTCGCCCAGTTCATGGTGAAGTCGAAGCTGTTTTTATTGCGCTGGGTGGTATTGGCAAAATAGCGGGTATCGGTACCGTTAGAGATCACAAACAGCTGCAAATATTTATACAACGAGTTTTCGCTGTTAAAGCTCTCTTTGCTGTAGCGATGCACCTGGTTAAAGGCTTCACGAATGGCCACGCCCCGTTTTTTCAGCTCAATCTGCACCAGGGGCAAACCGTTCACCAGAATCGTCACATCGTAGCGGTTTTTATGGGTGCCGGTCTGTTCAAACTGTCGGATAACCTGACAGATGTTGCGGTGGATATTGTGTTTATCCAGCAGATGGATGTTCTGGATATGCCCGTCATCAAAGACAAAATCGAAGATATGGTCATCGTGAATCTTACGGGTTTTATCAATAATGTTGTCGCCGGGTTTATCCAGATAGGTCTCAACAAAGCGTTGCCATTCCCCGTCTGAAAACACCACATCGTTCAGGGTTTGTAGCTGCTTACGGACATTACTGAGCATCTTATCCGGGGTATTTAAATCGGCTACATATTCATAGCCCTGGTTTTGCAGGTCGGAGATCAGCTCCCGCTCAAGATCGTTTTCGCTTTGGTAGCTTTCGTTGACCTGGTCATCCGGGGTGTATTTATCCAGAACAATATAGTTTTTGGATTCTGCGATGGTTTTGTAGTCAGTCATCTTGTGAATCTTTCTTTTGCAGCAGTTTTTTTACTTCCCGGTCAAAATCCGACTCTATGCGCTGCTGCTTGTTGAACTTGTTGTACTCGGTAATCGCTTTTTGTTCGGCCCGTTTTCTGCTGATCGTGCCATGCCCCTCCAAAATCTGATACTCGTTGAATGCCAGAAATTTGTTAACACTTTCTGCAAAGCTGCTCATGGTAAACGTGTTGCGTCGTTCAATAATGCCCTCAATGTAGTCAAAAAATGCTGAGACGGCTCGCTCCAGTTTTTTAATATCCACTTCACTCAAGTAGTTTTTTGCCACCGTAGCATCGGATTTCAGCACTCGGCCATCAGGGGCATTCTTGTAAGTGCTCATGCCCATCAGTGGCTTATTGGCATCTGCGTTAAGGGAGATGATTTCTGCTGCTGTGTGACCGGTGATGGCAAAATGGAACTTGTCCTGCACATGGGCATAGAACAGGCGAGTGGTTTCCGATCTGGGGTCGTAATCGGCGCTGCACTCGGCAAAAATATCGGTAATTTGCTGATAGATACGTCGCTCGCTGGCACGGATGGAACGCACCCGCTCCAACAGCTCACGAAAGTAGTCCTTGCCAAAATAGCGACCATTTTTCAGCCGTTCATCATCCATGGCAAAGCCTTTGATAATGTACTCCTTGAGCCGTTGGGTAGCCCAGATGCGGAACTGGGTAGCCTGTGTTGAGTTTACCCGGTAGCCGACCGAGATTACGGCATCAAGGTTGTAATATTTGACTTGTTGGGTCTGGGTAAGGCCAGCTACAGCACCGTGTTCAGTGGTATTTTCCAAAATGGAAACAACCAGTTTCTCCTGCAACTCATTACTTTCAAAAATGTTTTTCAGATGCTTCGAAATAGCCGGTACACCTACGCCAAATAGCTCTGCCATGCGCTTCTGTGTCAGCCAAATAGTCTCATTGCTGAGCAACACTTCCACCCTGATATCCCCATTGGGATCGGTGTAGAGCAGAAACTCAGTGGTCTGGTCTTGCAGGTTTAGGTCAGGCATGGAGATTCCTTGTGGTTATGTTGGTGATCTTCTTGCTCATACTGAACCTCAGTTGCCACTGGTTTGGGGAAATTTAGCAGCAAATCACGATAATATTCATATTGTTGCTGTCGGAGTTTGATTTCACGGGGCAAGCCTTCGCTGATGGAGCTGGTTAAGGTGTCGAATTTATCCAGGATGACGACGATGCGCTCCTGTTCTTCAGGCGGGGGAACCGGAATGCAAACCTTCGAGAAGCCATTGATCAATAGCGTTTTGACTTTTGCCCTTACCACGTATTTTGCCTTGTCGGCAATAAAGCTGGTGGTTTGCATGCAATAGGCGACAAATTTCGGATTCATCGAATGACGGAAAGCATAGCAATGGTCGTGAATTGCTACTTTATCGTTCCCCAGCCAGGCGACGGCTTTACCAACATCCTCTACTGTTTCACCCACATCAGTGATAACAACATCATTTGGTTCTGCGTAACGTAACGATGCGGCCATTTCAGCACGAACCTGTGACCGGGCATTAGTCGTTGAAACGCCATAGTCCGTGTAAATTTCGCCATAGTGGATGACGTCTATTCCCTCATCCACATAATCCGCTTTGGTAAATCGTTTGCCGCGAATAAAATCACCAATCTCTCCGAGAGGTTTCCATTCCACTTCACTGTTTTTAAAACTTAATAATTCGTCACGGTAATACTTGAATTGTCTCTTACGTGCGCTAAGCTCGGTGGTTAACGAGGTAAATGTGTCTAAAATCCGGACGATTTCAGCCTGAATCTCCAGCGATTTTTTTGGGTTTTCTGGATAGGGGATTGGGATTTTTGCCTTTCCGAGTCCCTTGGCGTTAATTGATGAGATTTTTCCCGAAGATATATGCTTTTTAATCTGTTCTTTAAAGAGCTTTGTTCTCAAGTAATAGGAAACATATTTTGGGTTTTGCTCACTTTTAAATGAAAAGCATGCATCGTGGAAAACAACATCATTTTCTCCAAGCCATGCGGTTCCGTTGCCAATGTCTTCTATTGTTTCTCCGGCAGCTACAATAATTACATCACCGTGATTGGCAGTACGTAATTGAGATGCAACACCTTTGCTGAGGAACGATCTTGCGCTCTCTGACCATATACCGTAATGCGTGTACATTTCTCCATAGTGGATACATGGAACACCATCGGGAATGAGATCGGATTTGACAAATCTCTTGCCGCGAAGAAATGTGCCAACCTCCTCTAAAGGTTTCCAATCTACTGAAGCGATATTCAGAAGATCTTGCATAATTACCAATTCGCTCATGCCCGAACCTCCACACCTTCAATCTCCGCCACAATCGCATCAATATCCAATCGGAGTTGTGCAACTTTCTCAACGGTAATTTTCAGCTCGTCATTCAGCTGAACAATATCCACCACTTCCCGTGTATCTCTCGCTTCCACATAACTACTTACGGAGAGGTTGTAACTATTCTCGGCAATGGTTGCAAACGACTCAGTTTTGGCAAGGTGAGCAATGTCGCCTTTTTTCTCAAACACCTTCAGAATTTCTGCAATATGTTCATCGGTGAGCAGATTGTTATTGGTGCCTTTGGTAAACAAGCCGCTGGCATCAATAAACTGCGTATCGGTATTGGTTTTGTGTTTGGAGAGCACCAGAATATTCACGGCGATGGTCGTACCAAAAAACAGGTTGGGCGCTAACGCAATCACCGTTTCCACATAGTTGTTATCCACCAGATACTGACGAATCTTCTGCTCGGCACCGCCACGGTAAAAAATGCCAGGAAAGCAGACAATCGCCGCCCGACCTTTGGCCGACAGGTAGTTAAGGGTATGCATCACAAAGGCAAAATCCGCTTTTGATTTGGGTGCCAGCACACCGGCAGGTGCAAAGCGGTCATCGTTAATCAGGGTCGGGTCATCGCTGCCAATCCACTTCACGGAATAGGGAGGGTTGGAGACAATGGCATCAAAAGGCTTGTCATCGCCAAAGTGCGGGTCAGTCAGGGTATTGCCCAGCTGCATATTGAACTTGTCGTAATTGATGTTGTGCAAAAACATATTCATACGGGCAAGGTTGTAGGTAGTGTGGTTGATCTCCTGACCAAAAAAGCCCTCTTCAATCACATGCTCGTCAAACTGCTTTTTCGCTTGCAGCAACAATGAGCCGGAACCGGCAGCCGGGTCGTAGATTTTATTGATGCTGGTTTGCCCGTGCATGGCCAGCTGGGCAATCAGTTTCGACACCTGTTGCGGGGTAAAAAATTCTCCACCGGATTTACCCGCATTAGCGGCATAATTGGAAATCAGAAACTCGTAGGCATCGCCAAACAGGTCGATATCGCTGCTGTGGAAATCACCAAAATCCAAACCAGCCACACCCTTAAGCACCGCTGCTAAACGGCGATTTTTGTCAGTAACGGTATTACCCAAACGGTTGCTGGTGGTATCAAAATCGGCAAAGAGGCCTTTAATATCCACTTCAGAAGGGTAACCGTTGGCAGAGCTTTCAATGGCTCTGAAGATGTCAGCAAGATCGGTATTCAGGCTATCGTTGGTGTTGGCATGCTTGACAACATTGGCAAACAGCTCACTGGGGTAGATGAAATACCCTTTGGTTTTAATGGCGTCATCCCGGATCTCGGAGGTAATAATACCGTCATCCAATTCTGCATAGTTGACGCTCTCATCACCGCCTTCAATGTAGCTGGCAAAGTTTTCACTGATAAAGCGATAGAACAGGGCGCCGCGCACGTATTGCTTGAAATCCCAGCCATCCACTGCGCCCCGCACGTCGTTGGCAATTTGCCAAATCTGGCGATGCAATTCTTTCCTTTGCTGGGTGCTTTTCATGGCATGAATCCTGTTTTGCGAAATGTGTAGCGAAAAAATATTGAGACGCTACCGCCCGTAGCTTGTACCAACGTCTTTTATTGACTCAGGGGAGCAGAGGGCCAGATAGCTCAGAGGTAAATTTTGGGAAGATAGTAATTGTACGCATGTAAGGTGTTTGGTGGTAGTCGTGCATTTGCGAAGGGAAAGGGAAAAGCTGTCCACTTTGGGAATGAGCAGGTTCTGAGCTAATTTCGCAACCAACGGATTATTTAAACAAGAAAGGGCAACTCTTCAACAGGTAGCTCTACCTTCACTGTCCGGCCTAACCAGGTACCCGACTAATCAGGCCAAGCTGGTGCAGTTTCACTACCATCTGGTGAACGGTGGGAGGAGTAACCTGAAAATACCGCTGCAAATCCTTTTCCGCTGGTGGCATGCCGTTGATCTTCGTGTAGTAGTAAATAAACGACAGGTACTGGCCTTGCAGTGGCGTGTAGGGTGGTTTCTTTGAACTCATATAGTTAGTGCTTGAACTTCACGACATGGCAAATGGTGACGTTTGAGCAACAAGTGACTGCACCCGATTCATTTTCTTACTGATATGGGCTAACAGCAGGGCAGCAAGAATCGCTGCTTCCCTTTCGCCGTATTCAGTATCGCTAGCCACCAGATCAACCATGGCTTTATAGGTGCGCAGTTTGACCGGTTCGTCACTCTGGCTGAACATGGCGGCGTGGGTGGCGTGGATAATCGCTTTATCAAACTCTATGCCCAGAATTTTGGTGTAGTTCCTGGCGTGTTTCTCGCATTCCTTGCCTTTCATGGTGCTGATGGCCTGGGCCAGTTTGAGGTCAGGCAGTTTGAGCAGGTCGCGGGTTTTCATGGTTTGAAAGCACTTCTTATGCAGTGGTTGAAGCAGGAGTTTATTCGATGGTTGTGGGAAAACCAAGGTGTACCAGATAGATACAAAAAAACGGTACCATTCTCCCGGTACAACATTCACTGCGAAATGCAGCAAAGGTACGGTTTGGTACCGTTTTTGAGGCTCAGGTTACAATCAAATTGCAACCTAAAAAATTTTCTATGAGTCTAACTCGTTAATTTCATTATCAAAATTGTCCGAATGAAATTCGTACCACATCACATTAATAATCCCAAAGGCGCAAGCCAGCAGTACACCCAGGATCCATGCAAAATACCACATTGTTCCGCTCCCTCTTTAGTAAAGTGAATGACTTTCTTTTTCAATGCGCTCGGCGGTCATGCGACCCCAGAGTTTGTAGAAACACCAGATGGTGTAGCCAAGGATGATGGGAACAAACACCACGGCAACGCCGGTCATGATGGCCAGGGTCATAAAGCTGGAGGTTGCGTCCCAGAGGGTCAGGCTGAAGGATGGGTCGGTACTTGAGGTCAGTACAAACGGGAACAGACTGAAACCTGCGGTCATGATAATGCCGGCCTGTGCCAGGGATGAGCAGGTAAAGTTAAGCCCATCCTGTCTGGTGCCGGAGAAGATCATGACGCCGAGGGTACCCAGGAAGCCAAGTACCGGGGCAATGATCATGATGGGGTATTGGCTGTAGTTGTTCAGCCAGGCACCTTGAGCAAGCGTGACGGTTTTTTCCAGGGGGTTGGATGGCGCATTGGTATCCAGAATACTGGTGACCTGGTAACCGTTGATATGGGCAACCCAGAAACCGGCTGCGGCAAATGCCACCATGGTCAGCAGGGCAGAGTAGCGGGCGACCGTTGCTGCACGGTGGCGGATGGGTTCGCCAGAACGCATTTTTTGCCAGACAGCGCCCTGCATGGTCAGCATGGCGGCACTGACCACACCGCACAACAGTGAGAATGGGTTGAGCAGGTCGAAGAATGAGCCAGAGAAGCTGGAACGCATAAAGTCGTCCAGGGCAAAGCCAAAGCCGACAAAGATGTTGCCAAAGGCAACGCCAAACACCAGGGATGGGACAATACCACTGACAAACAGTCCCCAGTCCCAGGCGTTGCGCCAGCGTGGGTCAGGCAGTTTTGAGCGGTAGTCGAAAGCCATCGGGCGAATCAACAGGGCAAAAAGGACCAGAACCATGGCCCAGTAGAAGCCGGAGAAGGCTGTCGCATAGACGGTTGGCCAGGCGGCAAATAGCGCACCACCGGCGGTGATTAGCCAAACCTGGTTGCCGTCCCAGTGGGGCGCAACGGCATTGATCATGATACGACGCTCAGTGTCGTTTTTGCTCATGAAAGGCAGAAGGTTGGCTGTGCCGAGATCGTAGCCGTCCATAATGGCAAAACCGATAAACAGGACGCCGATCAGTACCCACCAGATAAATCGGAGAATTTCATAATCCATCGTTATCGCTCCTTATGCTTTTCCGTGGAGGGGACTGTCAGAAACCACAGCATCGGTTAAGGCCTGCTGTTGTTCGAAGTGGTAACGGCCGGTGTGCAGGCTGCTTGGGCCCAGTCTGGCGTACTTCACCAGCAGCCAGACTTCAATGACGGCAAAGATACCGTAGAACAGCGTAAAGCCGGCGATGCTCAGGTAGAGGTCGGTGACTGTCCGGGTGGATGCCGACAGATAGGTGGGCAGAATGCCGGAGATCGACCATGGTTGACGGCCGAACTCCGCCACAAACCAGCCCATTTCACTGGCAATCCAGGGAAGGGGCAGCGACCAGAGGCAGAGTTTCAGGAAAAAGCGACTTTTGTATTCATTACGGCGGGCGGTTTTCACAAATGCCGTCACCAGGAGCAGCAGCATCAGGACGCCACAGCCAACCATGATGCGAAAGGCAAAGAACAGAGGCCATACGGTTGGAATAGCATCTTCTGCCGCTTGACGAATCATGGCATCGGTGGCCGCAGGAATGTTGTCGGTATAGCGGGTCAGCAACAGGCCGTAGCCGAGGTCATCCACCACTTCCAGGAAGGCGGCCCGGTTTTCCGGTGTATCCTGGCCGCTTTTCAGTTTTTGCAGCAGGTCATAGGCCTCCATACCGCTCTGGATACGGACCATCTTGTTTTCAATCAGGTCTTTGATGCCTGTGACTTCTTCATCCAGTGAGCGGGTGGCAATAATGCCCATCAGGTAAGGAATTCTGATGGCGTAATCGGTTTGCATGGTTTCCTGGTCAGGAATCCCGATCACGGTGAAGCTGGCCGGTGCCGGGTGGGTGTCCCATTCTGCTTCAATGGCGGCCAGCTTTACTTCCTGAACATCGCCCAGCTCATAGCCGGATTCGTCACCCAGAAGAATAACGGACAGAATAGCCGCCAGACCAAATCCTGAAGCCACGGCGAAAGAGCGGCGGGCAAAGCCGATATCACGATGGTTCAGCAGGTAGTAGGCAGAAATGGACAGGACGAAAATAGCGCCGGTGGTATAACCCGCCGCTACCGTATGGATAAATTTAACCTGGGCCACCGGGTTGAATACCAGGTCGGCAAAGCTGGTCATCTCCATGCGCATGGTTTCAAAGTTGAACTCGGCACCCACCGGGTTCTGCATCCAGGCGTTGGCAATCAGAATCCAGAGTGCCGACAGGTTGGTGCCAATGGCCATCAACCAGGTACAGGCCAAATGCTGCACTTTACTCAGGCGATCCCAACCGAAGAAGAACATGCCAACGAAAGTGGATTCCAGGAAGAAAGCCATCAGGGCTTCAATGGCCAGTGGTGCGCCGAAAATATCACCAACATAGTGGGAATAGTAGGACCAGTTAGTACCAAACTGGAACTCCATGGTCAGACCGGTGGCGACACCTACGGCAAAGTTAATGCCAAAGAGCTTGCCCCAGAATTTGGTCATATCCTTGTAGATCTGTTTACCCGTCATCACATAGACGGATTCCATAATGGCAAGGATAAAGGTCATGCCAATGGTCAGTGGCACAAACAAAAAATGATAAAGCGCAGTAATGGCAAATTGAAAGCGCGAGAGATCTATGACTTCTTCCAGAATCATACGACTCCTCCATAGATAAAATTGGAGTAACGCCCAGCTACCTGCATCATAGAACGTAAATGTGGCTTCAGCCAGCGGCTCCCAACAGGACAGCAGGAATCGGAGGGCGTTCCGGATCCGGCGGCCTTGTATGAAAAGACACGGTCGGTGAAATCATTAAGCCTTTGATAGCGGGTCTGGGCAATAAGTAATCAGCGAGAGATAGTATCTTATGTAAGAAAATAGGTATATTTCGGTATGCCGCATACTGTTTGACTTATTGTCCTGTGCTGGCCGCTTTGGATCACCAATTATGCCATGCCTTTCAGGCTCAGGCGGGTGATGGTCTTTTGGGCATTGTAAAGATCAATTTGCCAGGTATTCTAATCAGCCTCAACCGTAAATCCCTATATGTAAATCTACGATAGTGGCAGGTGCCTGTTCCTGAAAAAACATTGGACTGTGTTTGTTTAAATGGATCAGAGGTCAGGGAAGGGCATTCGTTGCTTTAATAAGGGGTTCGGCTTTGCCGTGAGTTGAACTTTCGGGCATACACTTTGTCAAAAATTTTCAGAATGTTGTTGCAAGTTTAAAGTAAGGAACTTATGGAAACCAATACCCTGTTACCGGCAAAAATGGCTGGAAGTCGTCCCCCTGATCCGGGTGATGAGCAATGCGGACCCGCCAGTGGCCGGCAAAGTCAGGGCGTGGCCTTTGCCCGTGATGTTGTCGCTGCCCACAGTGATGAGCCGAGCCTCAGCCACTCTGGTTCTGACAGCGTTGCATCAACCTCTACCGGAAATATATTTGAATCAAAGATAAGTCCATTAACTGACGATTCAACCACCGCATCTGTAGCTTCATCTGTAGCTTCATCTGTAGCTTCATCTGTAGCTTCGAGAGTGGCAACATCAGAAGATGTCTCTACCCCTGCCAACCGCGCCGGGCATGACAGTGATCATGCAACAGCCCTGGAACAGCTGGCAGCAGATATGCGTGCACTGCCAGACACCAGCATATTCAGTCGGGGAATAACTGAAACAATGCTTCTGTCGCTACAGAACAAACCTTCACGCCATTCAGCTCACCAGGCCTTTGCCACTGGCAGCAATAGGCCGGGCATGGCCAATAGAGCGTTGGGGAGCCGGGCTATTTCAGACTCTGAACTTCCTCCCGGGCATACTTACCAGCCTTATTTCTGGATGTCCCGTCTGGCCAGCAGTCAGTTGCTGCCAGACTTTCAGTTGAATCAAGCTTTGCAACCCCGCCTGGTTAACCAGTTGATAATGTCTGAGCAAGAGGCCCGGCAAGACTTTCAGGCGCGGTTTGAATACCGTTTTGTTGATTATGGCTTTAACTGCTCTGATGCTTCGGGTGCAGAGCCAGAAAAAAATTACGGGGTATTTGCCCGCGCACCCGTTAAGGGGGGGGAGTTGATCGGGGTCTATTCCGGTATTGGCTATGTGCTCAACAAAAGGGAGTGGGCCAGGTATAACCACGATTGGCAACCTGAGCTTGTGCATCAGAAAGTGACGACTGAAATGCCAGATTTCATGAGTTACTACCGGACCCTGATGGCAGGTCTCAGAGGTAAGGATCAAACGCAGCGAACGCTCTCGAAATACTCAATGGCGGGGCTTTCTTCAGATTCTACGAACACGGTTGTCTTTTTGCCGGATAACGAGCGTTATACACCGATGCATTTCCTGAATGCGGCCAACAGGGCCAAAGATAACAATGTCAGCATGTCGTTTGTTTCAGTGAATACCCGTTCTGGTAATCTTACCCTCCCTATCTATTTTGCCTTAAGGGATATCGCTGTCGGGGAGGAGTTATTGGTTAATTGCCTTTCACTTCCGCCGGATGGATGGGAACCATCAGGCTTGATGATGACAGCCGCCCAGGAAAGAGCAAAATACGAGAAAAATCTGCAGAGCCAGCTTGGCTTTATCAAGACACTTAATAATGAGGTACCGGGTAAACAGGCTATATCGCCGTTTGTTGCAGCGCCCGCTTATTATGCCTCGGAAGCACTTCGCAAAAGCTACAGGCAGACAAAAAAATAGCACACTAGTGCATGGTTTCAATAAGTTTGTCGTGCCTCCGCACTCCGTTCGTCCTGAGTGCTGAGCTTGTCGAAGCATCGAAGGACCCATAGGGCCTAAAGGCGGAAACTCCGGACTCTGATAGATCGTGCCAAGCACCCTTCGACTCCGCTCAGGGTGAACGGAGACCGTACCTGTCAAACTCATTGAAACCATGTACTAGGTTTTTTGATACGTTGAGGTGGCAAACCTGTTCTCTCTTTTTGAGTGGCTTATGTGACTGGCAAACGAACATCGTTCATGCTGGTGTTGATTGATGTCCGGTTTTTACCTGTCTGTTTTGCCTGGTACATTGCCGTATCCGCCTCCTCCAGCAGTCTGTCCAGTGTGTTAACATCTTTTGACAGGGCAGCAATACCGATGCTCACGGTTGTGGGCTGGCTGTTCGCCCATTGATTGTTTTTTGCATGTTCACTGGCGATGGCACTTCGCATTCGTTCAGCCACATGAAATGCCTGCCAGGGCTCTGTATCGGGCAATAATGCCACAAACTCTTCTCCGCCGTAACGCCCCAGTAAGTCTTGATGCCGGAGAGACTTGCGACATATAACCGCTGTCGTTGTAAGTATCTGGTCTCCGGCATTGTGGCCCAGCAGATCATTCAGTTGTTTAAAGTTATCAATGTCCATAAACAGGGCGCAGCTGGGGCGGATGGGGTCAGAGCCAAGAGCCGCCTGGATAATATTTTCTGCTTCCTGACAAAAGGCTCGCCGGTTCAGCAAGCCGGTCAGTGGGTCAAGGTTGGCCTGCTGCTGCCAGAAGAGTGACTGTCGATTTGCCTGAAAGAGGGTACACGCATGGTTGCTGATATCGCTGGCGGTTTGCCAGGTGGTGGCATTTCGATGATATCTGGAGGGGGCCAGTACCATAAGTACTTTATTACCGGCATCTATATTCAGTGGGAATAGCCAGTAGATGGTGCCAAACCGGTCTTTAAAGTTGATTTTTGTTTCAATGCCCGAAGCGATGACACTGAGCAAGTCCTCTTCGATATCTGGCAGCTGCCTGGCTAAATTTTCAGCGGCTTTTGAGTAATCAGCGGTTTCCCCGGGGTTGAAGTGCCATTCATCCTGCTGGTGGCGAAACACCATGGCAGGAATGCCGGGTAATACCTGGTCGAAGGTGGTCAATACTTTCTGGATCAGTTCGTTGTCGGAAAGTGGTGAGTCCGGGGTTTGCAGATGCTCACGCAGCGCTGACTCAAAGATACGCCGTTTGCTGCTGGCAGGGGCGATGGCATTAATCGATATGGCGTGGTTCAGGTTCTGCTGGTGCCCGTACCAGTAAAACAGAGGCAGGAGGGCAGCATGAACACAGAGAAGTATAAGTTCAGGGTAGGGCGTCAGGCTTCCTGACTCTGCGTTGGGATACCATAACCATGAGAGTAAAATAAGCATGGTCAGTGCTGCAGGAAAGGCCACTTTTGCGGGACGAATGCCATTATAGAGACAGTAAGCGGTAGCCAGCACCACCAAGGTAAAACTGGCCAGAAGTGAATAGGCGGCGAGTTTCAGGATTACCACTGATGCATTGCTGGCAGAAGTGATTCCATAAACCACGAGCGCCATGGCAACGATGTTCAGTGCGCCAATCAATCGATTCGTTTTTGGGGTGTAGACCGGCAGCAGTGCCAGGGTTCGATAGCTGGCAATACCGGTGACCAGCACCACCGCAGTTATCAGAATAAGCCAGTGGCCCGGCTCCCCCGGCCATGAGACAACACGAAAGATGTCGCCTTCCCACATCAGAATCATCAGGTTGGCCGCCAGCAGATGGCTGATCAGCAGATACAAGGCGGGGGTGCGATTTCTGAGGGTCAGGGTAAAGATGAAAATCAAGGCGACGGTCAGCAGCGTCTGAATTGAGCTGATGACGGTTTGTTGCTCACTCAGCAGTTCATAGTAGTTCAGAGATGGCCATAACTGAGGATTGAGCGGATTGAGCGCTACCGGATCATGACGCAGATACCAGGTTTTGGTTTCCCCGGGCTTGAGTGTCAGCTTCATGGTGTTGGGTGCCATGCCTGACAGTGCACCATCCATGCCCATTTTTGTCAGTTGATACCCATTGTTGACCGGGATAAAAACATCCAGCTTGTTATGGGGAACCTGCTGGAACACCATCAGCCAGTCATGGGGGGAGTAGGGCGACAGTTCAATATCCAGGCGATACCAGTTCAGGGGGCTGTCTGGGAGCGAGCTTTTAAAAATGTCAGAGGGTGGATTAACCGGCACCAGAGGCAGGGTGGTGATGGCATCATCACCACTGAGGTAAATGGGTTGGGCGACCAATGAACCGGAAAACGAAAGCAATAACAGCAAAAAAAACAGACGAAGATCCCTGACAGGTTGACAAATGACCTGGCACTCAGGATTTTTCCCGGGTATGAGTAAATGTTGCAGTAATAACAACAATGTCGTCTTCCCTAACGAGGAAACCAGTTCCAAATCGATGGCCTGTTCATTTATTAATGTTGCAATTGAGCTTTCTCCGTCCCGGAGAAATATTTCAAGATATTCTTACACAGTCGTGGGAGTTCTGTGAAGTGTTTGGGTTGGCTTTATGGGGGCTTTTCCTGCAAAAGTAGCTAAGGAATTGTCTTTTAATAAGTTCCCGATTTCCGTTCACCCTGAGTGCTGAGCTTGTCGAAGTATCGAAGGGTCGTGCCACCGAACTTCGACAAGCTCAGTCCGAACGGGGGCAGGCAATGAAAATAGGGAAGTTATTGCCAGACAACTCCTAACCCCTGAAATCATATACTTCTGGCTCCTTGTGCCGACACTCTCCTTTGTTACAACTCCGGTCACTACGGCTATGCTCCCTCCGTTGTGCCTCGCACAGTACCAGCACAAGAAGCCAGAAATATTCGATTCCATCTGGCCAGCTACTCCAGCTCAGTCACTCTGTACCGAACTCATTCAGGGGCTGGTTCCTGCGTAGGAACACTCTGCCTGTTCATTCGTTCCCGGATTCCCTGAATACCCTGTGATACTGAGTTGACCGCAGCGCTTGCCAGTTCTTTACCACGGGTAAGTGGTTTCATCGCCAGCTCCTGACCACGCAACCCCTCCTGGTAACCGGTAATCCATTGATAGGTTGAATAGCCGGCAATCCCCAATCCGCCCGCTGCCAGAAGGGAAGCTGAGGTAATTCCCATCGTAGCGGCGGTTGTTGCTGTAGCGGCATTGCTGCCGCCCATGTCGGCAATTATTCCTTCCTCGCCAACGCTCCTGCGCCCGACGTGGTGGGGTGCATGCCTACCCGCCTCGATGCCGGTTCGCGCAGAGCAATTGGCGGTTAACACCCGTGGGTCGGCTTTTTGGCAAAGAAGCTGATCATTGGCGATAGATCCAGAATTCTCTTTAAGGCCATTGACATAGCTGTTCACCGCCGTGGTGTTGGCAACCGTTCCTCCAGCGCTAATCTCCCCCGCCTCGATGCCGGCGTATGTACTCCCGCCCGAGGTTTCGACCCTGCTGTCCACCGCCGTGGTGTGGGCAACCGTTCCCACAACGTACCCACCCCCGATGCCGGCGCTTGCAATTAGACCCGAGGTTTCGACCGTGCTGTTCACCGCCGTAGTGTTGGCAACCGTTCCTGAAACGTACCCCCCCCCGATGCCGGCGTATGCAACTACACCCGAGGTTTCAACCTTGCTGTTCACCGCCGTGGTGTT
>NZ_PJPV01000131.1 GCF_002864045.1 Endozoicomonas acroporae | reverse complement strand
AATCCCTTACCGACTATCGCCACCCATCGTTCTGGGATATCGTCGCCAACTGCCTGGGCATCTTTATGTACTGGCTATTCATTCCTGCGTTTAAAAGAACGCCTGTTTTAAGGGTTCGCTGGGCGTTTAAGGAAACACGCCCGGGAGATCACAGAGGAAAAGATTTTTTCCTGAGCTTTTCGAAGTACTGAAGGGTAAGTAGTTAACCAAATGAAATCGTATTTTCTGACTAAGTGGACAGTCACTCTGCTGCGTTACAACTACGGTCACATAGCTACGGCTATGCTCCCTACGTTGTGCCTTGCATAGTAACTGCCCACTTAGCCAGAAATATACGATTCCATTTGGCCAACTACTTATCAATACGGTCTCACGCATTTCAGGCTGGCCCGTTTTATGCATTTCTCGGGAATTTTCACGGCAAAGTAACGCATCCAAGGCTATTATACCCTACGAATTGTTTGCTCTTTTGCGTGAAAATCCCCGAGTCAGGCACGAATAGGCCCACCCGTGTGGCATTTTCATTATGCTGGATGACCGAACAATCAAATTGCACAGACCCATGACTGCCTGTGGCGGTCCCGGGAATATGAACGGTAGGAAACCAGCACAATAATTAACGCCATCATGAGGGAGTGATTTTGATACAGCCACCAACCATGCCCGGCAGCGTTACTGCCAGCGCCTCACAACCAGCAACAAGCCAGTCTGTCGAGCCACAGGGACGGTGGGGACGACTGGGTGTGTGTTCAGAATCTGACGCCATACCGTTGTTACAGGGCAATACCCGGGAGGAAAACCCGGTAAACGACCACAGTTCAATAAAAAACAGACAGCAAGACCTTCAGCGTAAACCGGCCAGCACATCGCCCATTGATGGTAGCCAGTTGGATCAGCCCATTGGTAATGATACTCATCCATTTACTGGCAGCCTCCGTGGCGAAAACGGCACCATTGGTAATCTCAGCCATTGTCTGGTGCAAACCCTGGGAGGTACAGGCCAGATTGATGGTCTGAACTTTAACGGTGCCAATATAAGAGACAAAAGCCCGGTTGCGGTAGCGGCCTGTACCATTGCAGACGCTGCCATGGTCAGTAATATCAAGCGTTAACAATGCCCATGTAGTCGCCCTGGGTGACTGTGCGGGGATTGCCGGGGGGGATGTCTGGGGAATGGTGCTCAACACCACGGCAGTGAACTGCACAGTTGCAACTTCCGCAGACGGGAAATACGCCGGAGCAGCAGGTATTGGTGCCGGGTTTCTTCGTGGTGGTGGTATGGTTGTCGACACCACGGCGGTTAACTGCTCATTGGCCAGCTCCACAAATTCAGGGGCAGCAGGCATTGGAGCGGGGAAGCTTATAGCAGGTGCAGGGGGGCGTCGTGGCATGGTTGCCAACACCACGGCGGTGAACTGCAAAGTTGAAAATTCCGCTCAATATGGAGGTGCAGGCATTGGTGTGGGTACGGCTTTTAATGATGGCACGATTGCTCACACCACGGCGGTGGACTGTATAGTGGAAAACACCGGACAGGATGGCGACGCAGGTATTGGCCTGGGCAAAGCTGTTTTTTTTGACATGGTTGCCAACACCACAGCGATCAATTGCGAAGTTGACAGTGAGTATGGAGATGCTGGTGTCATGGGTGGTCCTGAAGCTGGTATCTGTAATGTCCGTGTCAACGGAGACTGGCAAAACAATACCAACCTTGGTTGTCATCCCTGGCTGGATAATTCAGTTGCAGGTATTGACCCTGGTCTGCTGCCGCCGAATTATCGGCCCGATGTTTATAATTTTACGGCACTGGCAAACAATCAAATTCAACGGTGTGGGTTCTTCCCGACCGCAATGCCGGCCACAATCCCAACAACAATCCGGACAACACCCCCCCACCACTTCGGGTAAAAGCAGCTCAAGGGATGTGAACCTGAATCAAGCCGCTTTAGCCGCTATAGCCCTGGGCGGTGTACTCTTGGTGCTGGTGGTTGGCTTGTGCATCTACCGCTACTGTCGCAACCGGGCATCATCTGCGGCTGGTTATAGCCCCATATTGGCCGGGAGTACAGGGGACAATCCCGTGAACAGATCCCCCGAAGGCTCCGTGAACTCACTGTCCGATATTGCTGAAGAAAGCGATGATGATGAATTGGCACCATTACTCAGGTTGGTATAGCCACCAACGGCGGCAATTCTGCGAGCAATATACTTCTGAACGCAGTGCGCGCCCAAAAAGGGATAAAGTGCGTCGAATAATTAGTCTGGATTGCACCAGTCACCCTTCGACTCCGCTTCAGGATGAACGGAGATCAAGCTCTAAACCGGGAAGTTCCGAAAAGTGCTTTTCAGGAAACAGTGGTTGCCACCACAGGAATATTTGACCTTGCTCTTCAGGGAAATACGGATATTCAGTCCCCCATAACATGACCTTCCCGCCGTGGATCAGCAGCCCCTTCCAGGCCTGACTTCTTTATAACAATGGCATGCAGACCGCTGTTAAGATCACGGACCGAAACCTGATACCCCATTGCCGTTAGCGGTTTTACCAGCTTTTCCGCATCCGTTCCAGACTCAAGTTCATAAGAGCCCTGCATATTGATTCGGTGAGATAGACTAACGGCTTCATCCACGGGTAATTGCCAGTCCAGATGAGCAATAACTGTTTTGACAACATGAACAATTATACGACTGCCACCCGCTGAGCCAAGAACCATATAGGGCTTGCCATCACGTAACACGATAGTGGGCGTCATAGAAGACATTGGCCGTTTTCCTGGTGCTATGCGATTGGCTACCGGTTTGCCATCAATAAATGGACGGAAGGAAAAATCCGTCATGGAGTTATTCAATAGAAAACCACGGACCATCAGGCGTGAACCAAAAGCATTCTCTACGCTGGAGGTCATCGCCACCGCATTGCCATCACCATCAACAATGCTGATATGCGTCGTTGCCGGGAGTTCCAGTGCTTCAACGGAAGCCTGACGTATTTCGTCTATGCCCGGTGGCAAGCCCGGAGCAACCCCTTGCAATGGCTTTCCGGTTTTAAGCAGCCGACTTCGCTCAAGAAGATAGGACTTATCCAGCAAACCCTTCGGCACATGAACAAAGTCCTGATCCGCCATATACATGCCACGGTCGGCAAAAGCCAGACGCGTTGCATCGCCAATCAGTTGCCAGCTAATGGGGTTGTCCTTGCCCAGTTCAGGCAAGTTGTAGTGATCCAGCATCCCGAGAATCTGCCCCATGGTCAGCCCACCCGAACTTGGTGGTCCCATACTGCACACCTGATAACTCCGATAGTCCATACAGGCAGGGTCACGTTCCTGAACCTGATAACGATTCAGGTCACTCATCGTCAGTAAGCCAGGATTATCGGTTATTGAGTTCACCGTTGTGACGATATCGCGACCAATCTCTCCCTGATAGAACGGATCAATCCCACGATTGGCAATAAGAGACAGAGTATTGGCTAATGGCAGGTTTTTCAGCAGATCACCTTCCTGCACAGGACGTCCTTCAGGATAAAAGTAGTTTCTCGTATTTTCATAACGCCCCAGACGTGTCTGATCCATGGCAACCAGACTGGCCAGTCTAGGCGACACAATAAACCCTTCCCGGGCCAGTTTTATCGCTGGCTTGAACAAGGTTTTCCAAGCCAGTTTTCCATGCTTTTGATGCATTTCATACATCAATTTGAGCAGACCGGGGGTTGCTACGGATCGCCCTCCTACAACCGCATCATAAAACGCCAGGGGTTCTCCTGTTTCATCAAGAAAGTGATCCGGTTTTACCTGCCCCGGCGCAGTCTCACGACCTTCCCAGGTGGATAACTGCCCGGCCTTATTATCAAAATAAACGATTAATCCCGACCCACCAATACCTGAAGATTGCGGTTCCACCAGGTTCAGTACCAGTTGCGTGGTGATGACAGCATCAATAGCAGAACCGCCCTGTTTGAGAATTTCATAACCAGCTCTCGCCGCATAGGGGTTTGCAGTAGCCACCATATAGTCAGAGGCCCTGACCAGTTCCTGTTCCTTATTACCTGTACCCGGCTCGGGCGCAATCTCTCCGGGGGGAATGGCATCAGCAAGAACGAAATGAGCCTGTATCCAGAAAATGCCTGCAACAATCCATGTTATTGGTTTACCCACGCTCCATCCTCTCTTTCATGACTCAGATGTCAACACTGTACGCTGATAGATAGCGAAATAAAAAACTGACCTATACAATTATCACTTTATGAATATCAGTGCTATTAAATTGCAGTCTGGGTGAAGAAGATAAAGGCGAAGGGACAAGCCGCAAACTGAGTTACGGTCTGGACAGGACTCCCAGCAAATTCTTAACATGCAATTTGCTGGAGAGTAAAGGTTAAGAGTAGAGCCGAATATCAAATAACCGGCTCAACCCCGTTTTCCCGCTCAGTAATATACTGATACAGATTTTGGTATACCTCCCATAAATGAGAACCAAAAAGTGGATCAGACATCTGTTTAAGATCATTATCAACCAGTACCAGATCATCAACACTCAATAAGGACTGCATCGCCGGAATCATATACTGGTTTTCCAGTTCCATATGCTCCCGCTGCAATTCACTGTAGAGCGTGTATTCAGCCAGTAGCAGATTGATCGGGATAACCTGGTCAGAAGCAACGGTATTGAAAGCCTCCACAAGCCTCTGGGTCATTGCCGTAATCTGCCGGTGTTGATCCTCAATCATATCAAACTGAATCCGTTCTTCTTTACTGGCCAAGCGTGGACGAAGCCGAGCCATCAACCTGGACTCAAGAGGATGGTGAAATGCATCTGGATAGTTATGCATATAATCCAGCGCTTCAATAATAATGTTCAGCTGAGGATTGTGCTCACTGCCTTCCCGGTAACCAGAGACCTCGTAATCCAGGTAGTCCAACAAGCGTGCCATATGCTGATGGTCTTTGATGATTCGGTCAATCACTGTCGTCATATAGCATCCCCCTTAGACATTTATTCTAATAATCTTTTTTATAGGCCCAGCCCTATTCAAGTATTGATATAAGTCAATTTTTTTCTATTTAAGCGAGCACAATGCAATATTTTTCATGAAACTGGCTGACAACAAGTCTCATCACTGGTTTACATTGGCTTTCAACACACTTTCATGACAAGGCACTCTTTTTATGCCCTGCATCAACAAACGGAGTCATGACCAAAGGTAAGCTACCGCGCACATTATAACTGGCTCGGAGGTTATCATGCCGAACCCCCTGTACATGCTTGAATACCTGGCATACGCCGGAGTGGATACCAAGCCTCTCGTTGATGAGAAAGCCATTAAGGAAGAGTATTTAAGGCAGATATACCGTGTGGATTCCAGGAATAAAATTCTCGATAAAAAGGGCAAGGTTGTTGGTAAATCCAGTAACCCACGACATCTGCATTGATGAGACTCATCTTTAGACTTCAATCCGGCATATTATTGAGCAGTATTCACTCACTGCTCTCTTTAACAGCAGACATAATCAATTTAAAATGCCCCGATGGATGCTTTACTCTGTCTGTCCGGACAGAGACTCCTGACGCTGGAACTAGGAGGCTGTCCGAGAATAGACTGCCCTACTGCGGTGGCAGCAAATTGGTCTAAAAATTCCGTTTTGTTCGGCAAATAGCCCCACTATTCACCTCACAAAACGAAATTTTTATCCTCAATTTTCTGCCATCCTCGCTACGGGCGCTATTCTCGGACAGCCTCCTAGACTATCCGGGTCAAAGCAGTACAGACCAGAGCAATCATCACTCCAACCGTATTTATCTGCATACCAGCTATTCCGAGGAATCCAATGCCTTACAT
>NZ_PJPV01000130.1 GCF_002864045.1 Endozoicomonas acroporae | reverse complement strand
TTTCAGGAGAGGCGACAACTATGCTGACACAGGGGGATGGAACCTTCACACGGATTAGCGTTTAACAAGATACAGTCACCATTTAAAGCTGATGATATTACCATTGTCCGGAGTTTAAGTGCCCACCCGTCAAATTTAACAAGCTGGCCTTGGTGATTAAAATATTTTTCAAAAGCTTTATGAAAATATCTCATTTAAATAATCCAGAGACTGATCGGAGCTCACGGTTACCGTCACTTACCATCCGGTTAGTTATTTGGGGAAAACAAAATGGTTAAATTGCAACGTTTTTTAACAATGAACCCGTTGGTAAAGCTCTATTGAGTTCGTAGCAAAACTTGCACGAGCCATTTTAATACAAATAATTAACACAAGGATTGTCCAATGAATTGCATAGCCGATCGTTTAGAGATGAAAAAACCTGAATCTGCGATACCCTTAACTGTGGATTTGACCGATCAGCATCGTAACGATAACCCTGTTACAAACAGCTCCGAAAACCCTGGACAACCAATCCACCACAGGGCCATATCGCCGATCAATCATCCGGAGCCCCGGGAGCCCGAAAACCTCAGGTTATTGATGGAACCTCTGCCCGGGCAAACAACTGCATTTCACCAGATGCAGCCGCATAAAGCTGACGAGATTACCATAGATAATCCGGAGTTTAAGCGGCCACCCGGAAAAATAAAAAAACTGACCCTGGCGATAAAAATCTTTTCTAAAAGCTTTAAAACAATGTCTTGTTTCAATAATCCGGAGACTGACAGGAGTGCACGGGTAGAAACCATACGTAACCGGGTTTTCACCGGGACCGCGGCAGTGTTAGACATACTGACCGGGGCAATAATCTTAAAAGGGTTTATTCGTCTTATGGGTGCTTGTCGTAATAGTGGAGAGTCAGACACGATACTCCTGGATATTTTTGTTGCGGCTATCGCCATAACCGTAATGTTTGGGACTTTCGGTGTTGGTTGGCTGCTCTCCCAGGGAATCTCTCGCCTGGTGACTTCTACCGTGGCAGCGTCGGTGGATACCCGTGAAAAATTAGCCGAGATGACCGCCTTTACGTCACCAAAAGAGCGATTTTTAAAAAAATATCAAAGAACGGAGGAGTCTCTCACCGTATTGAAAACCAAGCTTATTGATGCTGAGCTGTCCAGTACTTTAAGACATTCTAAAACCAGTGAAGCAGAGCGTGAAGCCAGAGAGCAGGCCAAACTTGATACTGAAGCTTTGAATCCAGGCACTGCCAAGGATAAATGGTATGATTCTCTTCAGCGTTATTACCTGAGAGAGTGGTATGAGTTCTATCAGTACAGTAGTAAGGAACTAAAGGATGAAATCGGTAAAACCGAAGATTGGCTTAACAGGGCAGCAAAACAGAAAGAACGGCTCTGTAATGAACAGGAACTACAAAAACTGAATACAGTGGTTGCTGACGAAAACCCGGCTCACCGGGTTCATATGTAATTCGAAGGTAATGGGCCTAAAGGCGGAAACTCCCGACTCTGATAGATCGTACCAAGCAGCCTTCGACTCCGCTCAGGGTGAACGTGGTGTACGGGTAATAACGCTAGCCTGCGGTTAGCGATGCTTACCATCTTGTTAGTGCTTTATAGAATAAAAAGTCGTTTAATATTTTCAATTAATGAGAAACAGACGGAAATGTTTCATTGATTCCCTACCAGAATTTGCAGGCAATCTCTCAGACAAGGAGTGTCCCATGATTAACAAAACTGGTCCGGCTACATTATCAGGATATGTAACCCCCTCAGCTCAAGAAAAAAAAGCGACAGGGGATGATAAAGCTGTTGGTTCCAAAAGCCATTCAAGCTCAGATCAGTCACTCTCTCACAGGGCAGTCTCTTTAACTGAGCCATCACCAGAACTCAAAGCATCCGAAAAACTCAAGCTAACGGCAACTTTGTCACCAAAACAAACGGCCATTGACCAGATGCATTCACCATTGAAGGCTGATATTACCATTAATGATCCGGAGTTCAGGCAACCACCCGGTAAAATAAAAAAGCTTGCCCTGGCGATTAAAATCTTTTCGAAAAGCTTTAAAACAATGTCTGATTTCAATAATCCAGAGACTGATCGGAGTGCCCGGGTGGAAACCATACGTAGCCGGGTTTTCACCGTGTCCACTAAATTGTTGGACATACTAACCGGGGCAATAATCCTGAAAGGGTTTATAGATTATTTGGGTTCCCATGAGAGTCTTAGATCTTCAGTCAATTTTCTCGGACTGCTTATTATTGATCTTATCGCCACAATCGTATTTTTTGGGGCTTTTGGTATTGGCTGGCTGCTCTCCCAGGGAATTTCTCGCCTGTTGACGTCAACCGTGGCAGCATCGGTGGATACCCGTGAAAAATTAGCCGAAATGACCGCCTTTACGTCACCAGAAGAGAGGTTTTTAAAAAAATATCAACGAACGGAGAAGTCTCTGTGCGTACTGCAAACCAAGCTTATTGATGCAAAGCTGGCCAGAACGTTAAGAAATTGTGACAGAGGAAACGCAGAGATTAAGGCCGAAGAGCGTGCCAGAAAGGAGATTGCAAAGTTGAATCCTGGTGCTAAAAAAGAGACATGGTTTGAATCTAAACAACGCGAACACCTGAGAGACTGGTATGAGTTTTACGCGTTCAAAATTGATGAACTGGAGCAAGAAATCAGTAAAACCAAAGATTGGCTTGACCGGGCCGCAAAACAGAAAGCACTGCTCACTAAAGAACAGCGGGAACTGGAGGAACTGTATGATGACGTTGCTCCACCAATTGTCGGCAAATTGAAGCTGGAACCGCTTAAATTGATTCGTGTTTAATTCCCGGTTAAGTCATGGGCGAGCAGCTTCTTTCCTGCCCTTTGAACTTCTGGCAACACCTGTTTTTACAGCCCCAAAACGAGAAACCCCGGCCTAAGCCGGGGTTTCTATGGGGTACGGGAATAAATTTTCCAAAGAAAATTTATTACTCCATGATTTTGGCAACAACGCCAGCACCAACAGTACGGCCACCTTCACGGATCGCGAAGCGCAGACCTTCTTCCATCGCTACCGGGTTGATCAGGGTAGCAATGAAGTTGATGTTGTCACCAGGCATGACCATTTCAACGCCTTCGTTCAGTTCTACAGCACCGGTTACGTCAGTAGTACGGAAGTAGAACTGTGGACGGTAGCCCTTGAAGAATGGAGTGTGACGACCGCCTTCTTCTTTGGACAGGATGTACACTTCAGCTTCGAACTTGGTGTGCGGAGTAACAGTACCTGGCTTGATCAGACACTGACCACGCTCAACGTCTTCACGCTTGGTACCACGCAGCAGGGCACCGATGTTCTCGCCTGCACGACCTTCGTCCAGCAGCTTACGGAACATTTCAACACCAGTAACGGTAGTCTTGGTAGTCTCTTTGATACCAATGATTTCTACTTCGTTACCAACGTTGATGATACCACGCTCAACACGGCCAGTTACTACAGTACCACGGCCAGCGATGGAGAATACGTCTTCGATAGGCATCAGGAATGGCTGATCGATCGCACGCTCTGGCTCTGGGATGTACTCATCCAGAGTTTCAACCAGCTTACGTACAGCAGAAGTACCCATTTCGTTGGTGTCTTCGCCGTTCAGGGCCATCAGGGCAGAACCGATGATGATTGGCGTGTCGTCGCCTGGGAAGTCGTAGGTGTCCAGAAGTTCACGAACTTCCATCTCTACCAGTTCCAGCAGCTCTTCGTCGTCAACCATGTCGGCTTTGTTCAGGAATACCACGATGTATGGTACACCTACCTGACGGGACAGCAGGATGTGCTCACGAGTCTGTGGCATGGGGCCATCAGCAGCAGAACATACCAGGATAGCGCCGTCCATCTGAGCAGCACCGGTGATCATGTTCTTAACGTAGTCAGCGTGTCCTGGGCAGTCTACGTGCGCGTAGTGACGGTTTGGAGAGTCGTACTCTACGTGTGCAGTAGAGATGGTGATACCACGCTCACGCTCTTCTGGAGCGTTGTCGATCTGGTCGAATGCACGCATGGTGCCGCCCCAGGTCTCAGCACATACGCGAGTCAGTGCTGCAGTCAGGGTGGTTTTACCGTGGTCAACGTGACCGATGGTGCCGACGTTTACGTGCGGCTTCGAGCGTTCAAATTTTTCCTTAGCCATGTCTCTTAACCTTTAGCTATAGATAGTTCGAGGGTAGCAATATCAAGCAGGGCATTCTAACAGCCATTGTCACCGGAAAGAATTTCTCATGTTAAAAAAACATAAAAAAAACGGTTATTTCCGGGAAGCCGACGGTCAGAACCCCTTAGTTAATATCAACCCTGGTTTTTGATGACCGCTTCAGCAATGCTGGCGGGCGCTTCGGCATACTCATGGAATTCCATGGAGTATGTTGCACGCCCCTGAGTTGCTGAACGCAGATCGGTAGCGTAGCCGAACATTTCACCCAGCGGCACCTGAGCATTAATCACCTTGCCAGAAGGTGTATCTTCCATCCCCTGAACAATACCGCGACGACGGTTCAGGTCGCCCATAACGTCACCCATGTAGTCTTCTGGTGTTACCACCTCGACCTTCATCATAGGCTCCATCAGGACCGGCTTGGCCTGAGGCGCGTATTTCTTCAGAGCCTGCGAAGCAGCGATTTTAAACGCCATTTCGTTAGAGTCAACATCGTGGAAGGAACCATCGTACAGACGAGCTTTCAGACCCAGCAGCGGGTAGCCGGCGATAACGCCGTTCTTCATCTGTTCTTCGATACCTTTCTGGATAGCCGGGATGTATTCCTTCGGAATCACACCACCCACGATTTCGTTGATGAATTCCAGACCTTCTTCACCGTCGGAAGCAGGCGAGAACTCAACAACAACGTGACCGTACTGACCGCGACCACCAGACTGCTTGGCAAACTTGTGGTTAGCGTCAACAGAGCCTTTCAGCTTCTCACGGTAGGCAACCTGTGGCTTACCAATGTTCGCTTCTACCTTGAACTCGCGACGCATACGGTCAACGATGATGTCCAGGTGCAGCTCACCCATACCGGAGATGATGGTCTGGCCACTCTCTTCGTCAGTGTGTACGCGGAAAGATGGATCTTCCTGAGCCAGTTTGCCCAGAGCGATACCCATTTTTTCCTGGTCAGCCTTGGTCTTTGGCTCAACCGCAACGGAGATTACCGGCTCAGGGAACTCCATGCGCTCCAGAGTGATCACGCTGTCCATGGCACACAGGGTGTCACCAGTGGTGACATCTTTCATGCCGATCAGCGCGACGATGTCACCAGCGACACACTCTTTCAGCTCTTCACGGTTGTTAGCGTGCATCTGAACCATTCGGCCAACACGCTCTTTCTTGCTCTTGACCGGGTTATAAACTGAATCACCGGAGCTCAGAACACCGGAGTAGTTACGGATAAAGGTCAGAGTACCCACGAATGGGTCAGTGGCAATCTTGAACGCCAGGGCAGCAAAAGGAGCGCTGTCGTCAGCTTCACGAGTAGCAACCGTGCCTTCTGCGTCGTCCAGGATACCTTCGATCGCCTTGACTTCTTTTGGCGAAGGCATCAGCTCGATAACGGCGTCCAGAACAGCCTGTACACCCTTGTTCTTGAAGGCAGAGCCGCCGAACACAGGGATGATTTCATTGGCCAGAGTACGGGCACGGATACCGGCCTTGATCTCTTCTTCTGACAGATCACCCTCTTCGAGATATTTTTCCATCAGTTCTTCAGTGGCTTCAGCGGCAGCTTCGACCATGTACTCACGCATTTCTGCGCACAGCTCTTCCATGTCGGCAGGAATGTCTTCGTAAGTGAAGCTCATGCCCTGGTCTTCTTCGTTCCAGATGATGGATTTCATCTTCACGAGGTCAACCACGCCCTTGAACTCGTCTTCGGCGCCGATGGTCATCTGCATGGGGACAGCGTTGGCATTCAGACGGTCACGCAGCTGGCTGATCACCATTTCGAAATCAGCACCGGTACGGTCCATCTTGTTGACGAAGACCATGCGGGGTACTTCGTACTTGTCAGCCTGACGCCATACGGTTTCAGTCTGAGGCTGAACACCGGAAGAACCACACAGCACGACGACAGCACCGTCGAGTACACGCAGGGAACGCTCTACCTCGATGGTAAAGTCAACGTGTCCTGGTGTGTCGATGATGTTGATACGGTGCTCATCAAACTGAGCATCCATACCACGCCAGAAACAGGTAGTAGCTGCAGACGTGATGGTGATACCACGCTCCTGCTCCTGCTCCATCCAGTCCATGGTGGCAGCACCATCATGAACTTCACCGATTTTATGGCTCAGACCGGTGTAAAACAGAACACGCTCTGTGGTCGTTGTCTTACCCGCGTCAACATGGGCACAGATACCAATGTTGCGATAGCGGTTGATCGGGGTTTTACGGGCCACGACTCAATCCTCTGATACTTAGAAACGGTAGTGGGAGAATGCCTTGTTGGCTTCAGCCATACGATGCACGTCTTCACGCTTCTTAACGGCAGCACCCTTGCTTTCGGCAGCGTCCAGCAGCTCTCCAGCCAGGCGGAGTTTCATGGACTTTTCACCACGCTTGCGCGCAGCGTCTACCAGCCAGCGCATGGCCAGGGCAGTACGACGGGCAGGGCGAACTTCAACGGGTACCTGGTAAGTGGCACCACCAACACGGCGAGACTTAACCTCTACCATAGGAGCGATGGTTTCCAGAGCTTTTTCGAACAGCTCCAGAGGCTCCTTATTGGTACGCTCCAGAACGATGTCCAGGGCACCATATACGATCTTTTCAGCGACAGATTTCTTACCGCTGACCATCACGTGGTTGATGAATTTAGTGAGTGTTTTGTTGCCAAACTTAGGATCTGGCAGCACGTCGCGCTTAGCGACTACGCGTCTTCTTGGCATTGATAAGCCCTCTACGTCGGTCTTCAGGTAATCCAGGATCAATCATTGACTTTTTCGATACAAAAAATCAGTGACCTGGCCTTACTCTCATCAACCTGATATTAAAAAAATTCTTACCCGGCTTGACACTAGTCTCTTGCAACTAGTTTCTAGCCCTTAGGTCTCTTGGTACCGTACTTGGAACGGCCCTTCTTACGGTCGTTAACACCCTGGGTATCCAGGCTACCGCGAACGGTGTGGTAACGAACACCTGGCAAGTCCTTTACACGACCGCCACGGATCAGAACAACACTATGCTCTTGCAGGTTGTGACCTTCACCACCGATGTAGGAAGTCACTTCAAAGCCGTTGGTCAAACGCACACGACATACTTTACGCAGCGCAGAGTTAGGCTTTTTAGGGGTAGTAGTATAAACACGGGTACAAACCCCACGACGCTGAGGACAGGCCTGCAGCGCAGGCACGTCCGTCTTTCTAACCTTACGCTTCCGGGGCTTGCGCACCAGCTGGTTAATTGTTGCCATTCAGCAAACTCCAATCTCTATTCGAGAACCGTTTCTAAGTGTTGAGTCTGAACCGTCAGAGGAAAGAGCAGTCCAGACTCCTGCTTTAAACAGCAAAAGCCGGCAGAAACCGGCTTATACGACCCGGTCCACGACTAACTCACAAGAAGCGAACCACGGGCAAAATAAAGCGCAGAAATTTTACGGATCGACAAAAGCAACGTCAAGTAGGGGATTCAGCCATATAAAGCGAGAAATATCCCATACTCTGGCACAGAAGCGAGTTTAACAGGGGATTCTTACTGTTTTAAGGAGGGCTAACCAAAGACAGGGAAGATAATTTACGGGCAAAAAAGTTAACACAGGAAAGCCAGAAAAAACAGATAACCTAATGATTTATATATTCTTTAATAAATCTCCCTTATCCGGCAATCCCATCCCCGAACAAGTGATAAGCGCTGCCAGAGCAATACCAGATATGCTAAAGTCGCCACCCCACACACCTTCAAAGTTTAAAACTCAATGAAACGCGAACTGGCAATCGAATTTTCACGGGTCACCGAAGCCGCCGCCCTGGCAGGTTATAAATGGCTGGGACGAGGCGATAAAAATGCCGCTGACGGTGCTGCCGTCGAAGCCATGCGCACCATGCTGAATAAAGTCGATATGCACGGTGAGATTGTGATCGGTGAAGGAGAAATCGACGAAGCACCCATGCTGTATATTGGTGAAAAAGTCGGTACCGGCAATGGTGAAAGCATTGATATTGCTGTCGACCCGATTGAAGGCACGCGCATGACGGCCATGGGCCAGAACAATGCCATCGCCGTTCTGGCGGCCGGTGAAAAAGGCTCCTTTTTGAAAGCGCCGGACATGTATATGGAGAAGCTGGTCTGTGGACCGGGAGCCAAAGGCGTGATCGACCTGAATCTGGGACTGCGTGAGAATATCCGGAATGTCGCCCGCGCCCTGCACAAGCCCATTGAGAGTCTGGTGGTCATCACCCTCGCCAAACCACGTCATGATGCCGCCATTGCCATGATGCAGAGCATGGGTGTTCGCGTCTTTGCCATTCCCGACGGGGACGTTGCTGCTTCCATCCTTACCTGCATGCCCGACAGCGAAGTTGACCTGATGTACTGCGTGGGCGGAGCACCGGAAGGCGTGGTTTCAGCAGCCGTTATCCGGGCACTGGGTGGCGATATGCACGGCCGTCTGGTAACCCGTGACAAAGCCAAGGGGGAAACGCCGGAAAACATTGAAGCGGGCCGACAGGAAGCGGAACGCTGCCGGGAAATGGGAGTAGAGCCGGGTAAAGTACTGCGCCTGGATGATATGGCCAGTTCCGATAACGTCGTCTTTTCAGCCACCGGCATTACCAAGGGTGATTTGCTCCAGGGCATTATGCGCACCGGCAATATCGCCACTACCGAAACCCTGGTGGTTCGCGGTAAATCCCGAACCATCCGCCGCATCCAGTCCATACACTATCTGGATCGAAAGGATGATGATATTAAGAACATCATTCTTTAACCCACCAGGAGGATGTCTGGGAATAGCGCCCGTCTACATCATACCGATGAGTTTGATGTGTACAATCTCCGTTCGCCCTGAGCGGAGTCGAAGGGTGCTTGGCACGATCTATCAGAGTCCGGAGTTTCCACCCTTCGACAGCCTCAGGACGAACGGAGTACGGAGGAGCGGTGTTTGTCAACATAGTTGTCGCCTCAACTTAAGCGGCTTTGCTTAGTTGATCATCAGCAGGCCTGTCGGGATTCAACCAGACTTCATCAGCCAGATCCCAGTTCCTTGTTGACCTCTTTCCCCAGCGCTCTGGGTGGCGTTCTTTGGCTTGTTCATAAACCTTTCTGCGGTTAGCC
>NZ_PJPV01000013.1 GCF_002864045.1 Endozoicomonas acroporae | reverse complement strand
CAGCATATCACCAACCTGCTGTGGGCCATGGCAAAACTGGTAGACAACAGTCAGGAGCAGGCGGCAGAGCTCAACGCAGCCGTGGCTGCGCTGTTGTCCTACGTGAATGCACAGAAAACCAACTTTAAACCACAGGAAATCGCCAACCTGCTGTGGGCCACGGCGAAGCTGGGTGAGCTCGTTGAGCTGCCCCTGTTTACCTCCACGTTCAAATCACTTGTCTACCGAATCAGTGACACCCCCCGGCTCTCTCAACAAGATATATTGATGTCGCTCTGGGGAGTAATGGTATGCTGTGCCCGGTTGTCTCTGGCCTCCAATGCCAATGAAAATAACGGACTTGAAAAGCACATGGATAACCTGTTTACTCGTCTGGAAAATACCTCCACTGACAATGAAGAGGATCAATCCATCATTGCCATGGCCGCCAGTTGGCTTGGGAGACCGTGCCCGTTCGTCCCCCATTACCAGACCACCAGGTCAAGACCTCAAACCGACTTCTGCAATCAACTCCAGTCATGCATTCCCTCTTTGAAGATTGAAGAAGAAAAGAGCCTGAACTCATTGCCTCCCGTTGACCTGCTACTGCCAGATCACAACATTGTGATTGAAGTTCAGGGACTGTCCCATTACGTGCGCGGTGATTTAAAAACCAGGAAAGGTTCGACTCTGCTTAAAATCGCACTTCTGCAAAAAGCAGGATTTGAGGTCGTTGAAATCCCGGCTAATACACTTTGTAACCGTTATTTAATGCAACTATGTATTAATAAAATAAAGATCAGGATAGAGCATTTCAGAAAAATGAACTTCTGCACAGAATAGCAGTCTGCTTTTTATATTTTCATGAATTGATGAAATATAAACATGCATAGAAGCTCAGCTGGAATCAGTGGTTTATACGCAAGACCAGATAATAATGCCAACCAACCGGATACCCGTGACGCTTTTTCAAGGCGCGTGCAATATAGACAGGGCACAGTCGGACAGTGGGATAATCCCCCGCGCACTACCCCGGGGCATAATGAATTTTACCATTTCTCTGGCGCATACCCTGCTCAAAATCTACTGTGCCGTTCAGTGATCCCTGCTCAGGATTTTAATGCCCTTATCAAACAGGAAATAATGGCAGGTCTGGTGAGTAAATCGAATCGTTACACTCCGTTCTATGATGGGAAACCACACAGTCAATATGCCAACTCAATTAAAAAATACACGTCAGCTGTTAAAAGACCGTTAAATCGAGTGGAACAAAGCCAGCTGATACATTTGCTGCAAAATTTCACAATAACACGGAGTTGGAATTGGCGAAGCCTGACAACAACACTTCATTCATTGACTTCAGCGGGTGTTTTTACCCCTCATAATCCCATGGAGGAACGTGTCCAGCTCACTCAAACTGCGTTATTGTGCGCTCTACTTGATGGAATAATATTGAAGTGCATCGAAAAACCTGAAGCCCGGGATATTGATGCCCAGGGAATCGCCAACCTGCTGTGGGCCATGGCAAAACTGGCGGACAGCGGGCTGGAGCGGACACCAGGGTTTAAAGAGACTGTGACCGCGCTGTTGTCCCATGTGCACGCACAGAAAGACCAATTTATTCCGCAGCATATTGCCAATTTGCTGTGGGCCATGTCGAAACTGGCGAACCATCGGCAGGCGTGGACACAGGGGCTCAACGAGGCCGTGGCTACGCTATTGCCCCACGTGAACGCACAGAAAACTCACTTTAAAGCACAGGAAATCGCCAACCTGCTGTGGGCCATGGCGAAGCTGGTGGACAACGGGCAAGAGCAGACACCGGGTTTCAAAGAGGCCCTGGCCGCGCTTTTGCCCCGTGTGAACATACAGAAAAGCCAATTTATTCCTCAGCATATCGCCAACCTGCTTTGGGCCATGGCGAAACTGGCAGACAACGAGAAGGAGCGGATACCAGGGATCAACGAGGCTGTGGCCGCACTGTTGTCCTATGTACAGGCAAAGAAAGATCAATTTATCCCTCAGGGTATCGCCAACCTGCTGTGGGCCATGGCGAAACTGGTGGACAACGGGCAGGAGCGGACACCAGAACTCAACGAGGCTGTGGCCGTGCTATTGCCCCGCGTGAACGCACGCAAAGCTAACTTTATACCACAGGAAATCACCAGCCTGCTGTGGGCCATGGCCAAACTGGTGGACAATGGGCAAAAGTGGACACCAGAACTCAAAGAGGCCGTGGCCGCACTGCTGCCCCAAGTGAAAGTACAGAAAGTTAACTTTCAACCTCAGGAAATCACCAACCTGCTGTGGGCCATGGCGAAACTGGTGAATAGCAAGCAGGAGTGGATACCCGGGCTCAACGAGGCCGTGGCCACGCTGTTGCCCCTGGTGAACGAACAGAAAGACCAATTTAATGCCCAGGGTATCACCAATCTGCTGTGGGCCATGGCGAAACTGGTGGACAACGGCCAAGAGCAGACACCAGAACTCAACGAGACCGTGGCCGTGCTGTTGCTCCAAGTGATCGCACAGAAAGTTAACTTTAAATCACAGGGTATCGCCAACCTGCTGTGGGCCATGGCGAAACTGGTGGACAAAGGGCAGGAGCGGACACCAGAACTCAACAAGGCCGTGGCGGCGTCGTTACCCCACGTTAATGCACAGAAAGCTCACTTTAGACCACAGGAAATCGCCAACCTGCTGTGGGCCATGGCGAAACTGGTGAACAGCGGGCAGGAGCGAACACCAGAGCTCAAAGAAGCAGTGACCGCGCTGTTGCGCCACATGAACGCACATAAAGCCAACTTTAAACCTCAGGAAATCACCAACCTGCTGTGGGCCATGGCGAAACTGGTTGACAGCGGGCTGGAGCGAACACCGGAGCTCAAAGATGCTGTGGCCGCGCTGTTGCCCCACGTGAATGCACTGAAAGACCAATTTATTCCCCAGCATATCGTCAACCTGCTGTGGGCCATGGCAAAACTGGTAGACAACAGGTACGAGCAGACACCGGAGTTCAACGAAGCGGTGGCTTCTCTGTTGACCTGCGTGAACCCACAGAAAGACCAATTTAATGCCCAGGGTATTGCTAACCTGCTGTGGGCCATGGCGAAACTGGTGGACAACGGGCACGAGCAGACACCAGGGCTCATCGAGGCTGTGGCCGCGTTGTTGCTCCACGTTAACGCACAGAAAGACCAATTTAATGCCCAGGGTATTGCTAACCTGCTGTGGGCCATGGCGAAACTGGTGGACAACGGGCACGAGCAGACACCAGAGTTCAACGAAGCGGTGGCTGCGCTGTTGAACTGCGTGATCGTACAAAAAGCTAACTTTAAACCACAGGAAATCGCCAACCTGCTGTGGGCCACGGCCAAACTGGGTGAACTCGTTGAGCTGAACGTGGTTACCTCTACGTTCGAATCGCTTGTCTATCGAATCAGTAAGAACCCTCAGTTTTCTCAGGAAGAGATATCAATGTCCCTCTGGGGAGTCATGGTATGCTGTGCCAGGTTATCTCTGGATTCCAATGCTAATAAAAGTAGCGTGTTTGAAAAACACATGAATGACCTGTTCATTCGTCTGGAAAATACATCGCCAGACAATGAAGAGGAACAATCCATCATCACCATGGCTGCAAGTTGGCTTGGCAGAGCCTGTCCGGTCGTTCGCCATTACCACACAAACATTTCAAAAAACCAAGCCGACTTCCGTGATCAACTCCAATCCTCTATTCCATCTTTAAAGATTGAAGAAGAAAAGAGTCTTAACTCATTACCTCCGGTTGACCTGCTACTGCCAGATCACAACATGGTGATTGAAGTGCAGGGCCCCTCTCATTACGTGGGTGGTGATTTCAACACCAGAAATGGTTCTACTCTGCTGAAAATCGCACTGCTGCAAAAAGCAGGATTTGAGGTCATTGAAATCCCGGCTAACCAGCTTGTAAACAAAGATTTAATGAAACCATATATTGATCAAATAAAGATCAGGGTAAGCATCCCGCCACAGGGTCATAGTTCTGTTTCACTTAAAAGAGGGTGGGCAGGTGCTGCATACGTGACTGGTGAAGAAGATTTAGCAGAGCAAACCAACCCAGCAAAGAGGAAGAAAACAAACAGCCAGTAATCGCCTCACTCCCATCATGACTCAAGTAAACTTTCCCGCAAAATGAACTTCTGAGCAGAACAGCAGTCTGCTTTTTATATTTTCATGAATTAATGAAATATAATTATGGATAGAAGTTCTGCCGGTATCAGTGATAAATACGCAAGACCAGGTAATGATTACAACCAACCGGATGACTCTGCTGTTTCAAGGCGTGGACGGTATAGACATTGTACAGTCAGACATCAAGATAATCCCCCCCACTCTACCCCGTGGCATAATGAATTTTACCATTCTTCAGCCCCATGCTCTTCTCAATATCTAGTACGCCGTTCTGTCAACCCGACTCAAGATTTTAATGCCCTCATCAAACCAGAAATAATGGATGATCTGGTGAGTAAATCGGATCGTTTCGGTCATCGCTATGATGGGAAAAAACATGCGCAATATGCCAGTTCAATTAAAAAATACACGTCAGCTGCTAAAAGACCGTTAAATCGAGCGGAACAAAGCCAGCTGGTACGATTGTTGCCAAATTTTACCGCAACACGGAGCTGGAATTGGCGAAGCCTGACGACAACACTGCACTCATTTACTTCAGCGGGTGTTTTTACCCTTCATAAACCCGTGGATGAGCGAGTTAAACTTACTCAGGCTAACTTATTGTCAACGCTATTTGATGCAATAATATTTAACTGCAACCAAAAACCTGAAGCCAGGGATATTGATGCCCAGGGAATCGCCAACCTGTTTTGGGCCATGGCGAAACTGGTGGACAACGGGCAGGAGCGGACAGCAGAGCTCAAAGAGGCCGTGGCCGTGTTGTTGCCCCATGTGAATGCACAGAAAAAACAATTTATTCCTCAGGGAATCGCCAACCTGCTATGGGCCATGGCGAAACTGGTGGACAACGGGCAGGAGCGGACGCCAGAGTTCAACGAGGCCGTGGCTTCGCTGTTGTCCCATGTGAACGCACAGAAAGACCAATTTGATACCCAGAATATTGCCAACCTGCTGTGGGCCATGGCAAAACTGGTAGACAACAGGTACGAGCAGACACCAGGTCTTAACGAGGCCGTGGCCGTGCTGTTGCCCCAAGTGAACCCACAGAAAGCTAACTTTAAACCACAGGGTATCGCCAACCTGCTGTGGGCCATAGCGAAACTGGTGGACAACGGGCAGGAACGGACACCAGGGCTCAACGAGGCCGTGGCCGCCCTGTTGCCCCACGTGAACGCACAGAAAGACCAATTTATTCCTCAGGCTATCGCCAACCTGCTGTGGGCCATGGCAAAAATGGTGGACAACGGTCAGGAGCAGACACCAGAACTCAAAGATGCTGTGGCTGCGCTGTTGCCCCACGTAAACACACAAAAAGCTTGCTTTAAACCACAGGAAATCGCCAACCTGCTATGGGCCATGGCGAAACTGGTGGACATCGGACAGGAGCGGACACCAGATCTTAACGAGGCCGTGGCCGTGCTGTTGCCCCACGTGAACGCACAGAAAG